>CALEOJ010000346.1 GCA_937910425.1 uncultured candidate division WPS-2 bacterium | reverse complement strand
CGGTGCCGATACGCCCTGGCTCGCGCGCCGCGATCTCGTCCTGGTCCCGGCCGGTGTCCGCCTGGTGCGGCGGCGGCCGTCGCGCGCGCCTCCGCTCCCGCGCTAGACCGACCGCGCCTCAGGCGCTGTTCATGCGCGGGCCGTACCGTGATCGGAAACCGTCGTTTGCGATCTTCGCGTGCGCCCCATTCCGGAGCCGTTCCCCATGCATCCCTTTCGTATGGCGCTCACCGCGTTCAGCTGCGCGGCCGTTGCCGTCGCCGCGTCGGTGGCGCCCGCACGCGCTGACGTCGTCGGCGCGGTCCGCGGCACGCTGACGCGGGCCGATCACCGGCCGCTCGCGGGTGTCACCGTCACCCTCGCCGGCGAGCGCACGACCCAATCGGTCCTGACCGGGTCGGACGGCCGGTTCGCGTTCGCGCGCGTTCCGTTCGGGCACTACACGCTGCAGGCGACGGCCGCCGACGGCTCCGCGGTCGCGAGCGTCGACGTGGCGACCGACGCGATCGTCGACGTCGCGCTGGTCGCGACAGCTCTCATCGGCCGCACGAACGCGAGCGCGACCAGCGTGCGCGGCACGCCGGTCTCCGAGAACGCATACGGTGCGCGCCGCCTGGCGGCGCTTCCCCGCAACGACCGGCTCGACGCCATCGTCGAGCAGGTTCCCGGCGTCGTGCGCTTTTCGTACGACGAGCCGGTGGCGCACGGCTTCCACGGCCTGAGCTACGAGCTCGACGGCGCGCCGCTCCCGCAGTCGACCAGCTCGAACTTCGCCCAGCTGATCGACCCGCGCAACGCGCAGGCGGTCGAGATCTTCACCGGCGCGTTCCCCGCCGAGTTCGGAGGCTCGCGCCAGGGTGCGATCGTCAACGTTCTCAGCGGCGGAACCGAGCCCGGCGCCGGCGGCGGTGCGCTGACGCTCGGTGCCGGCGAGCTCGGAACGACCGACGCGCGATTGGCCGAGCACTTCACCGCGGGTCGCGCGCAGTTCTCGCTCGCGCTGAACGGCGCGCGCAGCGCTCGTGGTCTCGACGCACCCTCGAAGGACGCGCAGCACGACGCATCCTCGAGCTCCGATCAGTTCCTGCGCATCGCGCTGCCGATGGGCGAGCGCGATCTGCTCGCGGCCGACATCTCGAACCAGTTCTCCTCGTTCCAGATCCCGATCAACACCACGTTCTCGCCGCAGTCGCCGTACGTCGCGGTCCCCGGCACCGACGACGTGCAGCGCGAGTATGATCGCTTCGCCAGCCTCTCGTACACGCACACCTCGAAGGACGGCAACGGCTACGTGCGCTTGGTGCCGTGGGTGCGCGCGAACCGCGTGGTCTACGCCGGCGACCTGGCGAACGACGTGCTGGCGAACGTCGTCAACCCCGACGGCTCGCTGACGCCGCAGAACGGCGTGCAGGAGGACCGCGCGGCGACGTATACCGGTTTGCGGGCGTCGGCGTTCCGCGCGAGCGACCGGCACGCGCTCAAAGCCGGGATCGACGTGCAAGTCGAGAACTTCAGCTCGAACTCGCTGATCCGCATCGCCGGCTCGCCCGACTTCACCGACCTCGCCGCGCAGCGCGGGACGCAAACGGGGATGTACGTCGAGGACAAGTGGAGCGCGACGCCGCGTCTCGCGATCAACGCGGGCTTGCGCTACGATCACAGCACCGGGTACGTGCGCGGCTCGCAGCTCAGCCCGCGGCTGGAGATCAACGACGAGATCGCGCGGGGCACGGTGCTGCACGCGTACTACGGCCGTCTCTACTCCGCACCGGGCTTGGAGGACGTGCGCCGCGACGCGGTCGTGACGCAGACCTCGTCGACCGCCGCGCCGGTGTACGACCTCAAACCGGAGCGCGACACCTACGTCGAGGTCGGGCTCGCCCATACGTTCAAGCCGGGGCTGCGCGGATACCTCAACGCGTTCGATCGCACGGCGGTGAACGTGCTCGACACGACGCAGCTCGCCAACACGCCCCTGTTCGCGGTTTTCAACAACGCGGTCGGCCGCGACCGCGGCGTGGAGCTCCGGCTCGACGCTGCGTCGGCGCGCGTCGACTCCGGGGTCTCGCTGACCTATCAGCGCGCCGAAGCCGGCGGCGTCTCGGGCAGCACGTTCCTGTTCGCGCCCGGCGCCGCGAGCGACGTCACGCTGCAGCCGGAAGATCACGACGCGACGTTGGCCGGCAACGCCTTCTACACGCGCCGCTTCGGCGCCGGCCTCAAGAGCTTCGCGACGCTGCAGGCGGAGTACGCCACCGGTTTCCCGACGCAGTTCGAGAGCGGTCAGGGCCGGCTGCCGGCGCACTGGACCCTCGACGCCTCGCTGGGGCACACCGCCGCCCCGCACGGCATCGGATACGCGCTCTCGGTCGAGAACCTGTTCGACAAACGGTATCTCGTCAAGGTGAACAACGGGTTCAACACGACGCAGTGGAACGCGCCGCGACGCTTCGTCCTGCGCGTCACCGCGCCGTGGTGATCGTCAGCTCTGACCAGCGGTTCAGGAATTGAGCCGGCGCTGATCGCGGTCGCTGCGCAGCGCTTCGACGAGCTTCGTCGCTTCGCGCAGCGAATCGGCGAGCGACGGCGCCGCTGCCTTGAGCGCGCGCACGGTGCCGGCGGCGATGACGATCGCGCTGGCACCCAGCAGGATCGCCGGGACGCCGCGCGCGCGCAGCTTGCCGAACCGGAGGACCGAGGCGCGGAGGACGAGGGCCAAGTCAGGGCGGGCCATACCGGCGGGTGCGCCGGGCCGGCCTGCGAATCCTCGGCCCCATGAGCGAGTCAGCAGCAGCGTTGGTCTGGGACGTCCCGGCCGGCTTCAACTTCGCGCGCGACGTCCTCGACGCGCTCGCGCGCGAGGACCGGCGTGGGCTGCTCTTCGTCGACGCCGCCGGGAACCGGCGCGAGTACACGTTCGCGGAGGTCGCGGAGCAGTCGAAGCGCTGGGCCGCCGTGCTGCGCGACGTCGGCGTGAAGAAGGGCGACCGCGTCGTCGTCGTGCTGCCGAAGATCCCGGACTGGCTGTTCTGCATGACGGGGCTGCTGCGCATCGGCGCCGTCGCCGTTCCCAGCGCCGAGCAGCTGCGTGCCAAAGACCTGCTCTACCGCGCGAACCACAGCGGCGCGATCGCCGTCGTCGCGCACAGTTCCAACGCGGCGGAGTTCGACGCGATGCGCGCCGACGCCGAGAGCTTGCGCACGTGGCTGATCGTCGGCAGCGAGCGCGACGGGTGGACCGCCGCCGATCCGCTGCTCGCGGCCGCGCAGCCGTGGGACGGCGAAAGCACGGTCCCCGACGACCTGGCGTACATCGTGTACACGAGCGGCACGACGAAGGATCCGAAAGGTGTCGTGCACACGGTCGCTTACACGTTCGCGAAGCGGATGCAAGCGGCGGTCTGGTTCGACGTCAAACCCGGCGATCTCGTGTGGTGCGTGGCCGGGACCGGCTGGGCGAAGTCGCTCTGGAACGTGCTGCTCGGGCCGTGGTCGTGCGGCGCGCCGATCGTGCTGCACGAAGGCGCCTTCATCCCCGAGGAGCGGATGGACTTGATCCGCGATCTCGGGGTCACGGTGCTGTGCCAAGCGCCGACCGAGTACCGACTCGAGGTGAAGCTGCCCGAGCTCGGCGAGCGCTGGAAGCTTCCGAAGCTGCGTCACTGCGTCAGCGCCGGCGAGCCGCTCAACCCGGAAGTGATCGAGCGCTGGAAAGCTGCGTTCGGCTTGACGATCCTCGACGGGTACGGACAGACCGAGAACACGCTGCTGGTCGCGAACCGGCCCGGCACCGACGTGCGTCCCGGCTCGATGGGCAAACCGACGCCCGGCCACGACGTCGCGGTCGTCGACGAGCACGGCAATGTCTGCGGGCCCGGCGACGTCGGCGACATCGCCCTGCGCGGCGATCCGCCCTCGCTGTTCCGCGGCTACTACAAGAACGACGAGGAGACGCAGAATTCGCGCCGCGGCGAGTGGTATCTCACCGGCGACCGCGCGCAGGTCGACGACGACGGTTACTTCTGGTTCGTCGGCCGCGCCGACGACGTGATCTCTTCGGGCGCGTACCGTATCGGGCCGTTCGAGGTCGAGAGCGCGCTGCTCGAACACCCGGCGGTGGCGGAGTCGGCGGTCGTCGGCTCGCCCGACGCCGATCGCGGCAACATCGTGAAAGCGTTCGTCGTGCTGCGCCCGGGCTACGAAGCGAGCGACGCGCTCGTGCGCGAGCTGCAGGACCACTGCAAGCGCGTGACCGCGCCGTACAAGTACCCGCGCGCGATCGAGTTCGTCGCCGAACTGCCCAAGACACGCTCCGGCAAGATCCGCCGCGTCGAGCTGCGCCAAGCAGAACTGCGCAAGAAGGGCGCGACCGCCGCCAGCGGCTTCGTCTAGGGCCCCGGCGACGAAACGATCGGACCTCGGAGCCGGTAGATAGCGGCGTGTCGAGCCCCCCGCCGCCCCCGCAGGACGACCTCGAAGCGACCGTGGCGATGCCGCGGGTCCAGCCTCCGCCCCCGCCGCAGCGCCGGCAGATCGACCCCGCCGTCGTCGAACCCCGCGAGCCGGTCCGCGTCGCGCCCCAGCCGGCGCCGGCCGCTCCGCCGGTGGAGGGCACCCTCATCCCGCCGCCGACCAGGACGGTCGTCGTCGAGCGGCCGCAGTACGATTTTGGACACCCGGTCGGCTTCGTCTTCGCGCGCTTCTTCGCGTTCTTGATCGACGTCGCGCTCGTCTCGGTTGTCGTCACCTCGCTGGCGTACTCGCTGATCGCGTTCAACCCGATCACGGGATTGCCGACGAACAGCCAACGCGGCTTCGATGCGACCTTCGCGCTGGGGATCGCGATCGCGCTCGTCTATGTCTGGATCTGCGAGGCGATCTTCGGAACGACGATCGCGAAGCTCATGCTCGGCCTGCACGTCTTCGCGGTGCGGGGCGGCCCCGTCGGTCTCGGCCGCGCGTTCGTGCGCGGGCTGCTGCGTCCGATCGACCTGCTGGTGATCGGCGGAATCATGGCGCTGCTGCCCGGGCACCGGCGGCTCGGCGATCTGCTCGGCG
Organism: uncultured candidate division WPS-2 bacterium; assembly: GCA_937910425.1. Lineage (GTDB taxonomy): Bacteria > Vulcanimicrobiota > Vulcanimicrobiia > Vulcanimicrobiales > Vulcanimicrobiaceae > Vulcanimicrobium. Next base: position 8,096 of record CALEOJ010000346.1, on the reverse strand, counting down.
GTACGGTCGTCGCACACGGCGGCATGCGCCGCTTCGGGCCGATCCTCGGTTGGGTGCTGCTGTTGGTCGTCGCCGGATTGCCGATCGTGCTCGCCGGGCCGCATCCGACATTTCAGTCGTTGGTCGCGTTCTGGGAGTTCTTGCCCGGCATCCTAGCGCGCCTGTGGCTCCTGCCGCACACGCTCCTCGGCCTGCCACACTGATAAAAAGCGGTTATTGCCGTCGCGCCCCCTGACGTGATACGACGTGCGTGAACCTATGTCGATCCACGAAATCGTCCTCCCCGATACGAAGCCCGAAACCGAATGGATCCTCGGCCGCGCGGTCCAGAAAGTGAGTCCTTTCCGGACGCACGCCCGGCTCCAGACTGCGATCGTCGTTGCGCTCGAGCCGTGGTCGAGGGGACGCGGCGATGTCGGAACCGAGTGGCGCTTTCGCGTCGCGCCTGCCGGCGAAATCCGTCGCCCGCTCGTGCCCGACGTCGCGTACGTGCGCAACGAACGCCTTGCGGGGCTCGAAGGGCGCGAGCTCGAGGCGCCCGAGTTTTCGCCCGACGTCGCGATCGAGATCCGTTCTCCCGGTGATCGAGTACGGCGCATCGAACACAAGATCGGCGTCTACCTCGCGACCGGCGCATCTCTGGTGATCGTCGTCGACCCGTCGCGGCGCACGGTCCACCTGCACGACGCGCGCGGCGTGCGCGAGCTCCGCGGCGACGATGCGATCGAACACTCCGCCCTGCCCGGATTTTCGCTGGCGCTGCCCGAACTCTTCAAGGCCGCCGACCCGCCGCCGCGTTGAGCGCGGCAGCGGGGGCATCCGAGGACGGCGGCGTACCGCGCCGTAGGAGGATTCCCTGATGATCGTTGCCGGTGAAGGTCTCGAGACGAAGCACGCGCGTTACGTCCTGACACCGTGGATGGCGCAGGGCAGCCTCAAGCCGCCGGTGATCGTGCGCGGCGAGGGTATCTACCTCTACGATGCCGAGGGAAACCGGTACGCCGATTTGACCTCTGGGCTCATCGCCGTGAACCTTGGGCACGGAAATCCCGCGGTGCGCGCGGCGATGCACGCACAGGTCGACCGGCTGTGCTTCAGCCCGCCGAGCTGGTTCAACGACGTGCGCGCCGAGTTTGCCGAAGCGCTGGTGCGCCTCGCGCCGTGGGGCGAGCACGGCGGGCGAGTCTTCTTCACGACCTCCGGCGCATCGGCGAACGAGGACGCGATCAAGTTCGCGCGCACCATCACCGGGCGCGCCAAGGTGTTGACAGCATACCGTTCGTTCCATGGGTCTGGTGCGGGCTCGGCGACGCTGACCGGCGAGAACCGCCGCTGGTACAACGAGCCGGCGAGCGTGATGCCGGGCGTGGTGCACTTCTGGTCGCCGTATCCGTACCGTAGCCCGTTCTTCACGACCGATCCGGCCGAAGAGACGCGCCGCGCGCTGCAGCACGTCGCCGAGACCGTCGCAGCCGAGAACACCGAGCAGGTTGCCGCGATCCTGATCGAGCCGGTGATCGGCTCGAACGGCGTGATCGTCTTTCCGCCCGGCTATCTGGCGGGTTTGCGCGCGCTCTGCGACGCGCACGGGATCGTGCTGATCTTCGATGAGGTGATGACCGGCTTCGGGCGCGTCGGCGCGGCGTTCGCCGGCGAGCGCTTCGGCGTCATCCCCGACGCGATCACCTTCGCGAAGGGCGTCACCTCAGGCTACGTCCCGCTCGGCGGCGTGCTGCTCCGCGAAGATCTCGTGCGCACCTTCGACCAGCGCCCCTTGCCTGCTGGACACACGTACTCCGGTCACCCGCTCGCGATGGCGACCGGCCTCGCGGCGCTGCAGGCGTACCGTGACGGCGATCTCTACGCGCGCGCTGCGAACGTCATCGAGCCGCGATTGCGCGCGGGCCTCGAACGCATCCGCGACAAGCACGAGATCGTCGGCGAGGTGCGCGGCTGCGGCGCGTTCTTCGCGGTCGAGTTCGTCGCCGACCGGACGACGCGCGAGCCGCTCGTGCCCTGGCAGGGCAAGTCGCTCGGCGTGATGCCGACCCTGTTCGCTGCGCTGAAGAAGCGCGGCGCCTACGCGTTCGGCCGCTACGACGTGCTCCACGTCGCCCCACCCCTGATCATCACCGAAGACCAAATCGACGAAGCCGTCGCCACGATCGACATCGCCGTCGGCGAGCTCGCCGACGCGTACGCGAAGTCCCGGAGCTGAACCTGTCCGTTGTCATCCTGAGCTTGTCGAAGGGCGGTTAGGCTGGCGTTACCTCGGCGGCGCCGACGCTACGCGCTGCTGCCGACGCGTCTTCGACTTCGGTGATCGCTTCGTAATCGGCTTCGGTGATGCGCGATTTCTCGGTGCGCATGAACCATGTGTAGGCGATCCCGGCGACGATGATGCTGAAGAGCCAGCCGCCGGACCACAGGAAATGCAGCGGCGTGAACCAGAGGCCGATCAGCGGCGGGATCCAGCCGACGATCAGCGCAGCGATCGCGCGCAGGTTCCAGCCGCCGGCGTAGTCGTAGCGGCCGCTGCGTGAGTAGAGCTGGAACAGGTCGAGGCGCAGTTGGCGCACCAGCCAGTAGTCGGCGATCGCAATCCCGTCGAATGGGCCGAGCAGCGTACCGTACGTGCCGAGCCAGGTGAATACGTACGTCGCGAACGTCGAGAGCACGTACCACGGCTGCATCAGCAGCGAGAGCAGGCCGGTTAGTATCGCGCCGCCCGCGAACGTGATACGGCTCGGCCAGAGGTTCTCGAACGCGCGGGCCGGCGCCATGACGTTCGCGCCAACGTTGATCGTGATCGAGGAGAGGATCACGATGATCCCGGCGATCAAGACGACGATCGTCGGGAATTTCACGATCAGGTCGACCGGGTTCCAGAGCGCCTTGCCGTAGAGCGCGACGGTCGCCGACGTGACGGCGATCCCGACGAACGAGAACGCGGCCATCACGAACGGCATCACCAACTGCCCGCGCAATTGCGAACGCTGCGAGTCGGCGTACCGTGAGTAGTCGGGGATGTTGAGCGCGAGCGTCGCCCAGAACGCGACGACGCCGATCACCGACGGGAAGAAGGCAACCCAGAACGCGCCGCCGTGGAGCGTCGCGGGTGCCGCCAGCATCGGCAGCACGCCGCCGGCAGCGGTCATCCCCCAAGCGAACAGCGCGACCGCAGCGAGGCCCAGCGTCGGCGCCGCGAACGCGGCGAGCCGTCCGATCGCCTGCGGCCCGCGCATCGCGACGCCGACGTTGAGCAGCCAGAACAGGCCGAACGCGACGTACTGGTGCGGACCGATCGTGGCCCACGCCGGGAACAGCCGCGAGACGATCGCGTCGAGCGCGAGCCCGCCGAACCACGAGTTGATCCCGAACCAGCCGGCGCCGATCACCGCTCGGGCGAGCGCCGGAACGTGCGCGCCGCGCGTGCCGAACCACAGCCGCGCGAACACCGGATAGGGTATCCCGTAGCGCGTACCGGCGTGCGCGACGAGCAAGATCGGAACGAGCACGACGCAGCTCCCGACGAAGATCGTCAGGACCGCTTCCCACCAGTTCATCCCGAGCGAGATCATCCCGCTGGCGAGCGAGTAGGTCGGGATGCACAAGCACATCCCGATCCACAGGCTGGCGAAGCGCGACGCTCCCCACGAATGCTCGGCCCGCGTGCACGGCCGCAGGTCGTCGTTCCAGAGATCGGCGTTCGCCGACGCGGCCTGCGCCGACTCCGGCGTCAGCGTGACGATCCCGGACTGTTGGACCTGCGTCTGCACCGGCTACACTTCCACCATTGCGCCGTACGTCTCGGGGCGGCGGTCGCGGTAGAACTGCCAGGTGTTGCGGACCTCTTCGATCACGCGCCGGTCCATCTCGCCGATCACGACCTCGTCTTTGTCACGCGAGCCCGACGCGACGAACTGGCCGCGCGGGTCGACCAGGTACGACTGCCCGTAGAACTCGCCCATGTTCCAGGGCGTCTCGAAGCCGACGCGGTTGATCGCGCCGACGTAGTATCCGTTCGCGACCGCATGCGCCGGCTGCTCGAGCTTCCAGAGATACTCCGAGAGCCCCGCGACCGTCGCCGACGGGTTGAACACGATCTCGGCGCCGTTCAGGCCGAGCAGCCGCGCCCCCTCCGGGAAGTGGCGGTCGTAACAGATGTAGACGCCGATCCGCGCGAACTTCGTCTGGAACGTGGGATAGCCGGCGTTGCCCGGCTTGAAATAGTACTTCTCCCAGAAGCCGCACGGCGCCGGTCCGGCGGCGACCTGCGGCAGATGGTGCTTGCGGTAGATGCCCAGGAACGAGCCGTCGGCATCGATCACCGCGGCGGTGTTGTAGTACACGCCGCTGATCGTGCGCTCGTACATCGGCACGACCAGCGCGATCCCGAGCTCGCGCGCCAGGTCTTGCATCAGCTTCGTGGTCGGCCCGTCGGGGATGTGTTCGGTCGCCTCGTACCACTTCGGGCTCTGCTCGGTGCAGAAGTACGGCCCGTAGAAGAGCTCCTGCAGACAGACGATCTGCGCGCCGCGCTGCGCCGCCTCGCGAATCATCCGCTCGTGCTTCTTGATCGCCTCGCGCTTGTGGACCTCGACCGGCTGCCCGCCGTCGGTCTCGTGGTGCGCCTGAACCAGGCCGATGCGAACGATGTCGGCGTCACTCATAGTCAACCGTTCCTAAAGCTGGACGGGGCGGAATGGTGAGGACTTCTGGTGGATGCCGGTCCCTGGCTCGCCGACGAATTTCCCGTCGTCGGCGACCCGGCGGCCGCGCGAGAAGACGTAGCGCGGCTTGCCGCGGACCGTCATCCCCTCGAAGATGTTGTTGTCGGCCTTCATGTGGTGCGTCTTGGCGGAGATCGTGCGCTCCACGTTCGGATCCCAGACCACGATGTCGGCGTCGCTGCCGACCGCGACCGTCCCCTTGCGGGGGAACAGGCCGAACAGCTTGGCGGGGTTCGTCGAGGCGAGCGCGACGAACTGGTTGAGGCCGAGCACGCCCTTGTTCACGCCGTGTTCGTAGAGGATCGCGACCCGGTCCTCGATCGTCGGCGCGCCGTTGGGGATCTTCGAGAAGTCGTCCTTGCCGAGCTCTTTCTGCCCGCAGTTGTTGAACGAGCAGTGGTCCGAGCCGAAGGCGTGCAGCTCGCCGTTCTTGAGCTTCTGGAGCAGGACTTGCTGATCGCGCTTCTCGCGCAGCGGCGGTGACATGACGTAGTTCGCTCCGACGAAGTCCGGACGGTCGTAATCACTCACGTCGCAGACGAGATACTGCGGGCAGGTCTCTCCGTAGATCGGCAGCCCGCGCTTCCGGCCGTCGCTGATCGCGTCCGCGGCCATCGCGCTCGAGACGTGGACGACGTACAGCGGCGCACCGGCGACCTCGGCCAGCCGGATCGCGCGGTGCACGGCCTCGCCCTCGAGCTCGACCGGCCGCGTCAGGGCGTGGTACTTCGGCGCGGTCTGACCGGCCGCGAGCGCCTCTTTGACGGTGACCTCGATGACGTCGCCGTTCTCGGCGTGCACCTGCACCAGGCCGCCGGCCTTCGCGCACGCCTTGAGCACCTTGAAGATCGTCTCGTCGTCGACTTGCAGCACGTGCTTGTAGGCCATGAAGACCTTGAACGAGTTGACCCCTTCCCGCGCGATCATCTCGGGGATCTCCGCGATCGTCTCGGGCCGGCCGTCGGCGATCGTGAGATGGAAGGCGTAGTCGATCACCGCTTTCCCGGCGGCCTTCGCGTGCCAGGCCTTCAGCGCGTTCGCGAGCGAGTCGCCGCGCGTGTGCAGGGCGAAGTCGACGATCGTCGTCGTGCCGCCGAGCGCGGCCGCGACCGTGCCGCTGGCGAAGTCGTCGACGGTGGTCGTCCCGCCGAACGGCATGTCGAGGTGGGTGTGCGGGTCGATGAAGCCGGGGAAGACGTACGCGCCTGAGGCATCGACTGTCTCGTGTCCGAGCCCGGGGATGCTGCGAGCGATCGCCGTGATCGTGCCGTCCTCGACCAGGACGTCGGCCGGAAAGACGTCGGTCGCGGTGACGACCGTGCCGGCTCTTACAATGATGCCGATGTGAGCTTCTCCCTCCAGGTGTGTACCGTATCGCCGGCGTCGACTCGCACCATCTCGATGCAGTCGACGACCGGGCAGACCATCTGGCACAGATTGCACCCGACGCAGTGCTCTTCGTCGACGACCGGCGCGAGCTTGGGGTCAGCCGGCCGGTCGATACACTGGTGCGCCGCGTCCTCGCACGCGATGTAGCACTTGTTGCAGCGGATGCACGACTCCGGATCGATCCGCGCGATGATCTTGTAATCGAGGTTGAGGTCGTTCCAGTCGACGAAGCGCGGTACCGTCTTGCCGATGAGCTCGCGGGCCGAGCTCATTCCGCGCGCGTCCAAATAGTTGTTCAGGCCGTCGATCATGTCGCCGACGATGCGGAATCCGTGGTGCATCACGGCCGTGCAGACCTGGACGCTGGTCGAACCCATCAGCATGAACTCGACGGCGTCGCGCCAGTCGGAGATACCGCCGATCCCGGAGATCGGGATCCCGACCTGCGCGTCCTTCGCGCAGGCGCCGACCATGTTGAGCGCGATCGGCTTCACCGCCGGACCGCAGTACCCGCCGTGCGAAGACTTGCCGTCGACGTGCGGGATCGGCAGCCAGCTGTCGAGGTCGACCCCGATCAGCGAGTTGATCGTGTTGATCAGGCTGATCGCGTCGGCGCCGCCCTTCGCGGCGGCGCGCGCCGCGTAGCGCACGTCGGTGACGTTCGGCGTCAGCTTGACGATGACGGGGACGTGCGCGGCTTCCTTGGCCCAGCGGGTGACCATCTCGATCAATTCAGGGTCCTGACCGACGGCGGCACCCTGGCCGCGTTCGGACATCCCGTGCGGGCAGCCGAAGTTGAGCTCGAAGCCGTCGAGCGGTACCGTCTCGCAGCGGCGGATCAGCTCGTGCCAGCTCTCGCGCGTGCATTCCGTCATCAGCGAGACGACGATCGCGCGATCGGGGTACGCCGCTTTGCACTCGGCGATCTCGCGCAAGTTCTCATCCAGCGGGCGATCGGTGATCAGCTCGATGTTGTTCATGCCGGCCATCCGGTACGCCCCAACGTTGTAGCCGCCGAAGCGCGAGGTCACGTTGACGATCGGCTCCAGCGCCAGCGTCTTCCACACGGCGCCGCCCCAGCCGGCGGCGAACGCGCGCATCACCTGATAGCCCGAGTTCGTCGGCGGCGCCGACGCGAGCCAGAACGGGTTCGGGCTCGTGATCCCGGCAAGATCGATCGAAAGATCGGCCATCAGCGCACCTCCGCGCATAGGAACGCATCGACGCTCTGCGCGGCGACCTTGCCGCGCTGCGCCGCCTCGACGACCATCGCGTCGATACCGCCCGGCTTGAACATGCAATCGCCGGCCGCGTAGACGTTCGACCGGTTCGTGCGCATCCCGTCGTCGACGATCGCGATGCCGTTCACGTCGTGCACGACGCCGAACGCGTCGAGCAACGCCGTGTGGCGCATCTGCCCGATCGCTACGATCACGGTGTCGGCCGGCACGATCCGCTCCGTCCCCGGCAGCGGCCGGGCGTTTCCGGCGGGATCGGTCGAGATCAGCTCGAGCCCCGCCACGCGCCCGTTCTCGACGACGATCCGCTTCGGCAGCACGTAGCTGCGGAACTCGACACCTTCGACCTGGGCGAACTCGATCTCGAAGCCGTAGGCGGTCATGCGCTCCGCACCGCGCCGGTAGTACATCGTCACCGAAGGTGCACCAAGCCGCTTCGAACAGGTCGCGCCGTCGATCGCGGTGTTGCCGCCGCCGATGATCGCTACGTGCTCGCCGAGTCGGCCGACGTCGCCGCCCATCTTGGCGATGCGGATGAAGTCGAGCGCGTCCCACACACCGATCGCGTCCTCGCCCTCGATGCCCAGCCGCGGGACGCTGCCCATCCCGACCGCGATGACGACCGCGTCGTACTCGGCCAAGATCGCGTCGGCGGAGATCGTTTCGCCGACCGTGACGCCGGTGCGGATCTAGATCGGAAGAGCGTCGTGTAGGGAAAGAGTGTAGATCTCGGTGG
>CALEOJ010000345.1 GCA_937910425.1 uncultured candidate division WPS-2 bacterium | reverse complement strand
TCTACACTCTTTCCCTACACGACGCTCTTCCGATCTTGCGGCGCCCGGGCGACCACCGCGGCGAGCGCGTCGTTGCCCGCGCGGCAGATCGCGGCGCCGAGCTCGGGCGCGGCGCCGTAGGCGAAGTAGAACGGCGGCAGGCAGAGGATCTGACGATCGATCCCCTGCCGCTCGGCGAGCGCGGCGCGCGCGTCGAGGTCGTAGAGCAGCGGGAAGTACGGAAGGCGCGTCTGCGCCGCGGTGTAGCCGCACACCGAGCGATCGAGGTGGATGACGGCGGCGTCCTTGCGGGCGTCGATCAGGCCGTGCCGCCGCAGCGTTTCGACGAAATCATCCGGGAGGAAGTGGGCGTGGCAGTCGATGCAGATCGGCATGGTCGCTCCTTCGTCCGTGCGAGCGGTCCTTGACACGGGCCCTCGCGAGGGTATTTTATCGTTAGATAAATAGCCCTCTCCCCCTTACTTCGCCGGGCACGTGCCGAGCTTCGAATTCGCCGGCTTGGCGCGAGCCACCTGAGCGAGCTTCACCGTCGCGAGCGATGCGCTGGCTGTTTGCGGGAACGGCTTCGAACCGCTCGCGTAACAGTTCGAGGCCAACAGAAACGCCATCACGTCGGCGTACTGCTTCGGCGTGAGCGAACCAGGATTCGAGAACGGCATATTCTCGAATACCGTCGTGCGCAGATCGCTCAGCGACCACTTGTTGCGCTGGGCCGTCGCCAGGAAGTCCGCGCCGGCCACGCTGGGCCCCGCCGTGCCCTGCAAGTCGGCACCATGACACTGCAGGCAGTAGCGGCGGTAGACGCCGGCGCCCGCTCGCGCTTGTGCGACCGTGTACGAGATCTTCGACGGCGCCGCGACGACGCTGCGCGTGCGCTGCAGGCGTGCTGCCGAGCGACACAACGCCGCCGCGTCGCGCGCCGCGTGGGTGTACAGCACGACCGTGTCGCCCTGCACCACGACCCGCGCAACGCTCAGATCATCCGGAATCCCGGCCGACGCCGCGCTGCGTGGCAAGGCGACGTACGCCAGCCGCCCGGCGACGACGCCGTATGCGGGCGCGTGCGCAGGTGCGGCGCAGCCGGAGGCGCTGAGTGCGCCGAGCGGAACACCGAGCGACGTATTTGCCAGCGCCCCGCTGAGCCCGCCCAGCACGCCGCTCTGGGACGGCCGGCCGACGACCAGCGCCAGGCTCGCGAGGGCGCGCGTCAGGTCGGCCTGATACTCTTCCATCTCCTTCTGGGCCAGCGCGCTTTGCAGGTCCTCGGCGGCGGCGAGCACGTTCGCTTTCGCGCCCTGCACCGCGGGCGTCCACAGCGAGGTTCCGGCCTTGTCGAGCATCAGATCGAGATAGCCCAGGGTTCCGACGCCGTCGCCGGGGTCGCCGAACGACTTCACGTAGCCGTCGTCGCGCCGGCCGACCAGCGCGTTCATCGCGCGGTGAGCGGCGCGCAGGTACGCGCCGTGTCCGACGGCATAGCCGTCTTCGATGCGCACGATCTCCGCGACCGCGGCGCGCACGTCGGCCAGCGCGGCCAGCGCGCTCGCGTGATCGTCGACCGGCGATCGCGCCGGCGCCGCCCCGCTCAGGATGAGGACGGCGGCAAGGCCCAGCGCGATCGTGCGCATCGAGTCCCTCCTACGGCAACGTGAAGGCGGTGATCGTCGCCGACGTCGGATGTTTGTAGCTCCCCTCGAGCGTCGGCGCTCCCTGTTTCAGGCGCGGGTCGGCGAAATTGACCCCCGCCGGTCCGGCCGCGACGACCACGTACCGCTTGCCGTCGAGGACGTACGATCCCGGCGGCGCCTGGATCGTCATCCCGGTCGCGTAGTGCCACAGCACGTTTCCGGTCTTCGCATCGTAGGCGGTGAAGTCGCCGTTGACGCCGCCGGTGAACACCAGGCCGGCCGACATCGAAAGCGCGCCGCCGATCTGCGGAAACGCCAGGTGCTTGCGCCACATGAACTTTCCGGTGCCGATGTCGACCGCGTTCACGTACCCGGTGCTCGGTCCATACAGCGCCGGGAACGAACCGCCGAGATAGAACTGGCCGGCGACGTACGTCGCGGTCCCTTGCGACTTCCAGATCCCGCACTGGTCGACGCTCGGAACGTAGAACGCGTTCGTCTCGGGCATGTAGCTGCCGCCGTTGAACTCGACGCCGCCGTTCGTATTGGGACAGGCGATGTTGCCCTTGCGGTTCGGCTCCGTGCTCTGACCCTTCTGCGTGCTCACCGCCAGGCGATAGACCAGCGCGCCCGTGCCCGCGTCGAGCACCCAGAAGTTCCCGCCCTTGTCACCGGCGGCGACCAGGCTGCGCGACGCCCCGTTCACGCTTCCCGTGAAGAGCACGGGCGGCATCGCCGGGTCCCAGTCGTGGGTATCGTGCGGGATGAACTGGCGGTACCACTTCAACTTCGGCTTCGCACCGCCGATGTCGAGCGCGACCATCGCGTTGGTGTAGAGGTTCGCACCTTTGCGGATCGTGCCGAGGAAGTCCGGTTGCGGGTTCCCCGTGTCGGCGTACAGCGTGTTCGTCGCCGGGTCAATCGCGATGCCGCTCCAAATCGCGCCGCCGCCCCGTTTCCACGAATCGCCGCTCCAGCTGTCGTGGCCCGCTTCACCGGGGCCCGGGATCGCGTTCCAATCCCAAAGCCGCTTGCCCGTTGCCGCGTCGAACGCACTGATGTAGCCGATCCCGCCCCAGTCGCCGTTCGAAGCGCCCAGCAGCACCATGTTCTTGTACACGACCGGTTGCATCGTATAGAACGTGTTGGTCAGATCGTGCGCGGCGACGACGTTCCACACGGGCTTGCCGCTCGTCGCGTCGAGCGCGATGAGGTGTCCGTCGAGCGTCCCTTCGTAGACTTTGCCGTCGCTCAGTGCGACGCCACGATTGGCGGAGAACGCGATGACGTGCGGCTTGTAGGGGAAATGCCATTTCACGGCGCCGGTCTTTGCGTCCAGCGCGTAGACGTCGTTGTGCGATGAGGTCACGTACATCGTGCCGTTCCACACGATCGGGGACGTCTCCAACGGACCGCGCGCGTCGACGTTGGCGCTCCACGCCTTCTTGAGGGTTCCGACGTTGGCCGGGGTGATCTCCGTCTCGGAGAGGTAGCGGTTTCCGCTGTAGTTGCGGGCCGGCAACAGCCAGCTCGCGGCGTCCTTATCCGCGTTGACATACGAGTCCGACGTCGGCCACGCTCCCTGCGCGCCGACCTGCGGCGAGCCTCCAACGAGCACGGCGGCGACGAAGCCGGCTAGAACGATGAGACCACGCGCCATTCGCGACATGATGCCCTCCTCTCATGGATGGGAAGAACCCGTTATTCGGGCTGAGCGCCCGCCCCTTCGGAGCGTACGATCGGCAGCACGACGAACGCCGCCCGCTCCGCGCCGCCGTGCAGCGCGTACGTACCCCCGAAGAGGCCGGGCGGTCGGTCGCGAGGATCGTCGTGCAAGAACGGCCCGCTGCCGGTCATCTCGTTCTTGAAGTTCGAGAGCCGTCCGCCGCTCGGGCCGGGATAGACATAGTCGGTGCCGCGCACCGTGAGCGCGAGGCGATAGCCGGCCGGCAGGACGATCGATGTCGGCCAAAGCTCGACGTCGAGCTGCACCGGCTCGCCCGGCACGAGCGGCTCGCGGGCGGAGTGCGTGTGATACGGACGGTAATCGGTCGTCAGGGCGAGGTCGAGCGCGCGGTGCGAGGCGCGCAGCCAGCCTTGGGCGAGCGGCGTGTGCGGATCGATCGCTCCTTGAAAGACGACTTCCTCGCCGTCCGGTGCGAAGGCGCGGAGGACGACGAACACGTCGGCGTCGTTCGTCGACGAGGAAACGAACAGCCGGGCTGCGAGCGGGCCGGTGAGCTCCGTCTCAGCCTCGAGCGGCTCGCCGGTGAACGTGATGCCGTCGCCGAGCGCGTCGAATTCGATCCGCGCCGCCCCCGGCGGTGCATCGGGGCGCAGCGTGCGGCGTTCGAGATCGAGGTACAGCTTCGTCCAGTGCGTGCGCGGGATCGGCCACGCGTCCTCGTGGCGCTCGACGAACCGGTCGATATGGCGCACCTGCAGCCTCACGCGCGGCCAGTCGCGCAGCGTGTCCTCGCCTTTGAGATAGTGGGCGAAGAACTGCTTCTGCAGCTTCACGCCGTAGTCGGTGTAGAACTCGGTCCAGTGCTCGATGCCGTGCGCTTCGAGCCAGCGGTCGGGCGATGCGGCGCGCACGAAGGCTTCGAAGTTTCCGCGCGGATGCAGCCCCTGTCCACCCCAGTTCGCCGCCGTCAGGAACGGCACCGTGACGCGCTCCCACACCGGCGAACGCGAGCGATGGTACTCATCGTCGAGCGGATGCGCGAGGATGTCGGCGCCGAAGTCCGTCCGGTTGCGCTCCAGCTCGTCCTCCGGAAGCGTCTCCGGGCCGCAGGCGAGCTCGCCGTTGACGCGGCTGCGCGGACCCCGCTCGCCGCGTCCGTGCTGGACGCTCTTCACCTGCATGTCGTACCAGTTCTGCGCGAACGTGCAGAGGATGCCGCCGTGATGCGTGAGGTCGCGGTAGAAGTCGGCGGCCCCTTCCCACGCGCACATCGCGGCGAGGTGCGGCGGCTGCAGCGACGCGACCCACCACTGATTCATCGCGTAGTAGGAGATGCCGTTGAGGCCGACTTTGCCGCTGCTCCAAGGCTGCGTCCCGGCCCACTCGATGCACTGCGCGAGATCCTGCGTCTCGCGCGGCGACCACGGGTCGAGGAATCCCGGCGAGCGGCCTGCGCCGCGCGAGTCGACGCGCACGCAGACGTAGCCGTCGGGGACCCACTTCTCGGGATCGACGACCTCCCAGTTCTGATAGCGATTCGTCGAGCCGGCCGTGACGTCGGGGTGCTTCTCGGCCATGCGATCCCACGCGCTCGGATAGCCTTCTTGAAAGGCAAGACCCTTGGCGTACGGTCCGTAGCTGAGGATGACGGGATAGCGGAGCTCACCCGGCGGACGGAACACGTCGGCGCGGAGCACGACGCCGTCGTCCATCGGGATCGGAACGTCCCAGTCGATGCTCATGGGAGGTTCCAGGTGCTCGGCTTCCATATGACTGAGCCACTACGCGGACGCCGCCCGAACTCCCCACCGCGTTGCCGAGGTCCCGCACGATGACGACGCTCGACGGAATCGCAGTTTACGGCCATTTCATCGGCGGTCGCGAACGCGCAAGCGCGGACGGACGTACGTTCGAGGTGCGGAATCCCGCGAACGGTGCGCTCGTCGCGCGCGTGGCGGAGGGCGGCGCCGCGGAGATCGGGCTCGCCATCGAGGCGGCCGGCGCGGCGTTCGCCGACGGGCGCTGGTCGCGGCTCGCGGT
>CALEOJ010000344.1 GCA_937910425.1 uncultured candidate division WPS-2 bacterium | reverse complement strand
TCGGCATACATCCCCGGCGCGACGATACCGCGCTCGCGCAGCCCGAACTGCTGCGCCGGCAGCGAGGTCATGCGGCGCACCGCCTCGGCCGTCTCGAAGACGCGCAGCTGCCGGACGTAGCGGCCGAAGATGCGGGGAAACGTTCCGAACGTGCGCGGGTGCGGCACGCCGCGCGCCGTGATCCCCGAGAAGGCGCGGGCCGATGCGTCGCTCCCGACGCAGCAGAAGCCGGCGCTGAACACCGCTGCGACATCGTCCTCGCTCATCGAGAAGAAGGCCGAGTCGACGCGCATCTCTTCTTCGACGAGCAGCCGGATCACCGCGCGCGGCGGCGTCGTTCCCCAATGCCGCGCGAGCGCATCGATGCGCATCCCAGCGAGCTCCGCGTTCCGCTCGTTCGAGACACCGGTGACCAGGATCGTGTCCCAGCCGTCGCCGCCAAGCTGCGGGTCGCGCGCCAGCTCCATCGCGAGCGCGGCGCCTGCTGCCTGCTCGGGATCGCGCAGGCGTGCGAGCGCGGCTTCGTCGCCGCCGTCGCGCACGCTCTTCGGCAGTATCGTCGCGAGCTCGGTCCACGACGCGACGTACGGATACGCATCGCAGGCGACGGCGACGCCGCGCGTACGCGCTCGGTCGATCGCCGCGAGCGTCCGGTGCACTTTGCCCCAGTTCTTCTTCCCGGCTGCTTTGTGGTGCGAACACTGCACCGCGACCTCCGCGCGTTCGCCCACCACGAGCGCTTCGGCGATCGCGTCCTCCACGGCATCGCCTTCGTCGCGAACGTGCGATGCATAGAGCGGCGCACCGGCATCGCGGGCGGCGATCGCGCACGCGACGAGCTCGGCGAGATCGGCATAGCGCCCCGGTTCGTAGATCAAACCGCTCGATACGCCGAGTGCGCCCTCCTCGATCGCGCCGCGAATCAGACGGCTCTGGGCGTCGAGCTCCTCGCGTTCGAGCCGCCGCGCGGCGGGACCGGCGATGCACAGCCGCGTCGTGCCGAGCACGACCAGCGAAGCGACGTTCAGCGCGACGCCTTCGCGTTCGACGAGGGTGAAGAACGCGTCGAACGATGTCCACTGCACGTCGAGCCGATAGTCCGCGGCGTCACGGCGTTTCTTCACGAGTGCGGCCGCGTGCAGCGGTGCGACCGATGTACCGCAGTTGCCGCCGATCTCGGTGGTGACGCCCTGGAGAATCTTCCCCTCGCAGCGCGGGTTCACCAGCCACAGCTCGTCGCTGTGCGAGTGCACGTCGATGAAACCGGGCGCGAGCGCGAGCCCATCGCACGGGACACGCTCGCGCGCATCGCGGTCGGACAGATCTCCGATCGCGACGATCTTCCCGTCGGCGACGGCGACGTCCGTGGTATATGGCGTCCCGCCCAGGCCGTCGTAGACCCGAGGGCGCTCGAAGATCGTCCCGAGCAGCGTTTAACCTAGCTTCCGCCGGGTACAGGACAGGCGGTGGGCCGACAGCTCAGGGGGACTATTTTCGACATGGCGACCAACGACAACGTGACTGCGACGACGGGCGGCGGAATGAGCGTTCGCGAGGCCGGGAAGCGCGGCGGCGATCGGGTCAAGGCGAAGTACGGGTCCGAGTTCTATGAAGCCATCGGGCGCAAAGGCGGCGAGGCGACGAAGAGCAAGTACGGACCGTCGTTCTATGAGGAGATCGGCGCCAAAGGCGGGCAGAAGCTGAAGCGCACGACGAAAACGGCTGGGTGACGCATGGCCGACCCCAAGAAGACCGCACCGAAGGTGCGGACGGAAAAAGTCGACGGCGAGATGTCGGTACGCGAGGCCGGTAAAAAAGGCGGCGACACCGTTCGTGATCGGTACGGCTCGGGGTTCTACGAAGAGATCGGGCGCAAGGGTGGTCAGGCGACGCGCGAGCGGCACGGGGCCGAGTTTTACGAAGCGATCGGCCAAAAAGGCGGCCGGGTCGTGAAGGAAAAATATGGCGCGAATTTCTACGAGCAGATCGGACACAAAGGCGGTCAGAAGGTCAAGAAGCTGATCGCCGAAGCGAAGAAGAACGCGCAGCCGGACGAGACGTAGCGGCTCGCCGTAGAACGCTAGGCGCATGCGCCCCGACGAACCAGCCGGCGAAACTCGGCCTGGATCGCTCCCGGGTCCGCGGATCCTTCAGCAGTGAGCGCCAACACCAGACCGTGCGGAGTCGTCCACGCGACGCCGCGCGGTTTTGCTTTTCCGCCGATCGCGTAGACGGAGCGGCAGCCGGCCTCCGCTGGGAGGCGTGGGAACGCGTCGAGCGTCCCGCCGCGGCGCGGCCACTCCAGCAGGGTCCACGTCTGCCCGGCGTGCGCGTAGGCGCACCCGATCCCCTCGTTCGCCGAGACCTGCGCGCCGTGGAACGGCGGGAGCAGCGTCACCTCGGAGACCCGGTCGTCCGGGGCAAACGGGCGGAACGCGATCGCGCGCTCCGCGGCCGCGCGGTCGGTGACGAATCCGCGCTGTCCGAGCGGCGTGGCCGGGATCGTCGGTCCGATCGGCAGCTGCGCGCGGGCGGGGGCCGCGGACGCCGCCCACATCAGCGCGGCGAGCAGCGCGATGCGCGCCGGACTCCTCACGATTTCGTCCCTTCGATCGGCCCCAGCGACACTTCGCCGGTGCGGAAGTTCACCGTTGCCTTGGCAACGACGATCCTGGCGCTCCCCTCGGTGATCGTCGCCCGGTGATTGAGGTCGAGCAAATGGGTCCCCCCGTTGTAGCGCGCGCCGGTCGTCTGGAACGTCCGCGTGCGCCCCGCACCTTCCTGTACGGTGAACGTGACCGGTCCCGCGATCGCCAGGTCGTTGGACAGCGTGTTCACGGTCACGGTGTCGGCTTTCATCAGCACGTCGGGCTTGTTGATGCGGTGGATCCGCCCGTCGCGCACGTGCGCGATCGTTGCGTTCTGGCCGTCGGGGCTCATGGTCACGGTGTCGAAGTCGAGCGACCACGACCGGCGATCGATTCGCTTGCCGTGAATGCTTCCTTTGAAAAGCTTGTTGTCCGCTGCGACGCGGGCGATTTTGATGTCGCCGCCGGCGCGCCCGATCTCGAATCCGACCCAGGCCAGGAACACCAGCAGCGCGACCGCCGCCGGTATGCGCCAATTCACGTGCGCCTCGTCCGCAGCGCGAACGGCAAGACGACGATCAGCGCCATCGCGATCCCAACCGGGATCGGTCCGAGCCGCGCGTACGGTCCCGGCGCAGGCGCGCCGACGTCGCCGACGACGACCGTCGCCACGTTCAGCACGGTGCGGTGCGTCCACGTCCCGTCGGGCGCGACGATCCCGCTGATCCCTGTCGCGGCGGAGCGCAGCACCCAGCGCCCCGTCTCGACCGCGCGCAGCGAGGCGGCTTGCGCGTGCTCGTACGGGCCTTCGGTCGTGCCGAACCATGCGTCGTCGGTCGCGATCAAGAACAGCGCGGGGTTCTCGCGCAAGCGCTCGTGCGCGATATCGCCGAAGAACGACTCCCAGCAGATCAGCGCCGTCGCTCCGTCGTACGTCTCGAGCGCGTTGTGTCCCGGGGTGAAGCGGCCGATGAGATCGGCGTACGGAAGTCTGCGCATCCAGGCCGGTCCGGGCACGTACTCCGCGAACGGAACGAGCTGCTCCTTGCGGTACAGCGCCGCAATGTCGCTGCGGTTCACGCGCGGATCGAAGATCAGCAGCGTGTTCTCGAGCCGCGTCCCGTCGTCCCAGAAGCCGCCGGTGTAGAGCGTCGTGCCGAGGCCGGCGGCGAGCTTCGCAAAGCGGGCGCGCAGCTCCGGCGCTCGCAGCAAGTCGGTCGTGATGACCGTCTCGGGCCACAGGATCAGCGACGGATGCTGCGCGCGCAGCGGGAGCGTCAGCGCGGTGTAGCGCTGCAGCCCGAGCACGAACCCCGCGTTGCTCACCTTGATGCTCTGCGCGATCCCTCCTTGCACCGCGGCGACGCGCCGCGTCGGCGGCGCGTAGTGCCGTGCCGGCCAGACC
>CALEOJ010000343.1 GCA_937910425.1 uncultured candidate division WPS-2 bacterium | reverse complement strand
GACAGCGTCGCCGGTCCCGCGGCGCGGGCGGCGGCCGGCACGGCGGCGAGACCGGCGCTCGCGATGGCCGATCCGATGAAGCGCTTGCGGAGCATCGCTCCTCTGTATCGTGGGGACCGCGTTCGAGTTGCAGGGCGGGCGAACCGCGGCCCCGATGACTTCCCTCGTGGCCACCGCACCGCAGGTCGTCGACCATCCCGCCGTTCAGGACCGGCTCGCGCGGTTGCGCGACGCGACGACGGCGACCCCGGTCTTTCGTCGGCTCGTCGAAGAACTGGGCCAGCTCCTCGCGTACGAAGCGACCCGCTCGCTGCCGCTGACCGACATCGAGCTGCAGACGCCGGTCGCGCTGGCGAAGGTGCAGCGCATCGCGACGCGACCCGTCGTCGCGCCGATCCTGCGCGCCGGGCTCGGCCTGCTGCCCGGATTTCTCGCCGTCGTCGACGACGCCGTCGTCGCGCACCTTGGCTTCTACCGCGACCCGAAGACGCTGGCCGCGATCCCTTACTATGCGAACTTGCCCGACGATCTCGCCACGCGCGAGGTCTTCGTGCTCGACCCCATGCTCGCGACCGGCCACTCCGGCTCGGCCGCACTCTCGATGCTCGCCAAGCGCGGCGCGAGAGCACCGGTCTTCGTGTGCATCATCGCGGCGCCCGAGGGGATCGCGACGCTAGCGCGCGAGCATCCCGGCGTGCGCATCGTCACCGCCGCCGTCGACGAGCGCCTGAACGATCACGGCTACATCGTCCCCGGCCTCGGAGACGCGGGGGATCGCATGTTCGGCTCGACCAGCTCGGTCCCGGTCAGCACCGGCGCGCCGTAGCGCGCTCCTCGACGCGTCACCTTCGACGTAACCTACCCCTACCGACTCGGCAGACCGGGGCTTTACGAGTTCAACGTTTCATACGACGGGTCTAGCTCCAACATCGTGAGATACGCCGTCGCGCAGTAGGAATCCGAAAGCACCTTGCGGGGTAGTCCCATTCCGCCTGACTGGGCTCCACCTTGGGTGAGGACGCTGGCGGCTCGGGGCGTGAACGGGCCGAGAATGCGGCCCTGGCGAATGTGCAGCCTCCGGTGCATCACGACGACGGAATGAACGGCGCTCGAGAGAGACGCAGCGAAGCGCGGCCGGGCTGGGACGAGTATTTTATGGAGATCGCGCGGACCGTTGCGACCCGGGCCACCTGTCCCCGGGCGCGCGTCGGGGCCGTGCTGACCCGGAAGAAGCGGATCCTCACCACCGGCTACAACGGCGCGCCGCGCGGGGTCGCGCACTGTCTCGAGGTCGGCTGCACGATGGTCGACGGGCACTGTCTGCGGGCGACCCACGCCGAGGCGAATGCGATCGTCCAGGGGGCGCTGCACGGCGTCTCACTCGAAGGCGCGACCGCGTACTGCACCCACCAGCCCTGCGCGGGCTGCTCGAAGCTGCTGATCAGCGCCGGAATCGAGCGCATCGTGTACCGCGACGCGTATCCCGATCCGGTCGCCGAGATGCTCCTCGAGGAGGCCGAGGTCGCGCTCGAGCAGTTCGCGCCCGATCCGCTGCGAGCCGCGACGTGAGCCCACTGGTCGTCCTCGCCGTCGCGCTCATCGCGTTCGCGACGGCGCTCTTCACCACGCCGTACGTGCGCCGTCTCGCGCTCAACGTTGGGATGCTCGATGCGACCGGCGAGCGCCGGATGCACGAGGAGCCGAAGCCGCGCATCGGCGGGATCGCCGTCTACCTCGGCTTCGCGTTCGCGCTGTTCTCGGCGCTCGGCTATTTGATCAAGACCGGCCAGTTCGGTCAAGTCGGCCGGATCGGCGCGCTCGACAGCGTGCACGACGTGATCGGTCTGATCTTCGGCGGCACGCTGATCCTGATGGTCGGGATCTGGGACGACGTGATGACGATGTCGCCGCGCGCCAAGCTGTTCGCGCAGGCACTCGTCGCCGGCATCTCGATGCTGTACGGCTTCGTGATCCCGCAGTACATCACGAACCCGTTCCACCCCCACGCGCCGATCTATCTCTACCCCTGGGTCTCGATCGTGCTGACGTTCGTGTGGTATCTCGGGATGATGAACGCGATCAACTTCATCGACGGGCTCGACGGGCTGCTCTCGGGCCTCACCGTCATCTCGGCCGCGTCGCTGATCGTGATCGACTTGCAGCGCGGACATCCGGAGGTCGCGCTGATCCTGGCGGCGCTCGCCGGGGGCGCGCTCGGCTTCTTGCGCTACAACTGGAATCCGGCGAAGATCATCCTCGGCGACTCAGGTGCGCTTTTCATCGGCTACGTCTTCGCGACGGTCTCCATCATTGGGGCCAGCAAGACCGCCTTCGCGATCTCGCTGCTCGTGCCGCTGGTCGTCCTCGCGCTGCCGGTGCTCGACACCGCGTTCGCGATCGTGCGCCGTACTCGGGCTGGGAGGAAGATCTACGAGGCGGATCGCGGGCACTTCCACCACCAGCTCATCTTCCGCTTCGGTTTGAACGTTCGTCAGGCGGTGCTGTTGATCTACGCGGTGTGCATCGCGCTCGGTCTCGTCGCGCTCTTGCTCACCAACGGCTACGCGCCGCTGCGCGGCCTGTGATGCGCCCGCTGCGCGTGATGGCCGTGATGGGGACACGGCCGGACACGATCAAGATGGCGCCGGTCGTCCACGCGCTGCGCGCCGCGCGCCCCGACATCGAGCCGATCGTCTGCGTCACCGCGCAGCACCGCGAGATGCTGGACGAAGTGCTCGACCTGTTCGGCATCGTGCCAGATATCGATCTCGACATCATGACGAAGGCGCAGTCGCTCACCGACATCACGACGCGCGTGCTGATCGGGATGGAGCGCGCGCTGACCGAGGCGCGGCCCGACGTCGTGCTCGTGCACGGCGACACCACCACCTCGACGGCGGCCGCGCTGGCGGCCTTCTATCAGAAGATCCCGGTCGGCCACGTCGAGGCGGGCCTGCGCACCTCGACGATCGCCGAGCCGTACCCGGAGGAGGCGAACCGCCGGCTCACCGGCGTGCTGACCTCGTTCCATTTCGCGCCGACCTCGCGGGCGAAGACGAACCTGCTCGCCGAGCGCACCGATCACGCGCACGTCGTCGTCACCGGCAACACGGTGATCGACGCGTTTCTGGCGACCGAGCGGCGCATCCGCGAGACCGCGGTCGCGACGCCTTCGCTCGACGGGCTCGATCCGGCGCGCCCGCTGATCTTCGTTACCGCGCACCGGCGCGAGAACCACGGCCAGATGGGCGAGATCGCCCGCGCGATCGGGACGATCGCCGGCTTCCCGGAACGGCCGCAGATCCTCTGGCCGGTCCACCCATCGCCGCAGGTCCATCCGGTGGTCCACGCCGCGCTCGACGGGGTCGAAGGCGTGCGGCTCGTCGAGCCGCTGAACTACGCCGAGACCGTCGCCGCGGTCGCCCGCTCGCGCTTCGTGCTGACCGACTCGGGCGGGCTCCAGGAGGAGGCACCGACTCTGGGCCGGCCGGTCCTGGTCATGCGGCGTGAGACCGAGCGCCCCGAAGGGCTCGAGGCCGGGACCCTGCGGCTGATCGGCGCCGAGTACGGCGACATCGTGGACGAGACGCGCCGGCTGCTCACCGACGAGGCGCTCTACGCCCGCATGTCGCACGCCTCGAACCCCTACGGCGACGGCCGGGCCGCCGAACGTATCGTCGCCTGGCTGCTTCACGTCCTGCGCGAGGGGCCGGCCCCGGACGAGTTCGGGCCCTCGCCGGCTGCAGAGTGATCCGCCTGCTCGCGGCCGGGGGCGCCTTCACCGGGACGGTCGTCGGCGGCTTCCTGATCGGACTGTTTCTCTGGCGGACGACCGGGGCAAGCTGGTGGGTAGCGGTAGGGCTCCTCGGAGGCCTGCTGCTCGGGATCGTCGTCGTCGTCGCCGCCGTACGGCCCTTCTTGCGATCGAATTGACGCTCCATGCGAGAAACGTCGAGGAGGGAGCGGTCCTGAGCGGGCACAAGAAGGGCGGCGCCGACCCGACGGCCGAGCTGCTGGCATATCATGCCCGCAAGCGGCTGATCACCGTGCGGACGTCGCTCTTCCTCGTCCCGCTCGTCGTTATCGCGACGTGGCGGAATCCGGTCGCCGGTCTCCAGCTGGCGCTGGGCGGGGTAATCGGTGTCCTCAACATGTTGGCGACGATGCGCGCGAACGAGCGGCTGCTGGAAGGCCGCAGCAATCGTGCGATCTTCGCCCTCAACGCTCAAATCCGCATTTTCGCGGTCGGCATGCTGCCGGTCGCGGTCGCGATCCGCCTCGGAGAACCCTGGACGGTCGCGCTGTACATCGCCGGGTTCTTCACGCCGCTCGCGCTCTACGCGCTCGCTTATCACCGAACCGTCAAACAGGAAGCCTAGTGCACGAAAAGATCGGCGAGCATTCGCTCTGGCACGTTCCGGTCCTCGGAACGCTCCACGCCGACACGATCCTCACCACGTGGGTGGCGATGCTCATCGCGATCGCCTTCTTCTGGTGGCTCGGCAGCTCGTACAAGTCGAACCGCGTGCGCAAGACGCAGGCCACGTTCGAAGGGATCATCCAGTTCCTTTCGGACCTTGCAATCGGAACGATCGGTCCGAAAGGCGAGCAGTTCGTCCCGATCTTCGTCGGCATCTTCCTGTTCATCTGGATCCTGAACGAGTTCGGCGTCCTCTTCATCAAGGCGCTCGGGCTTCCGTTCGGCGGCTCCCCGACCGCTGATCTCAACACGACTGCCGCCTTCGCGCTCTGCGTCTTCTTCGGGATTCAGTTCCTGGCGATCCGCAAGAGCGGGATCAAGGCGTACGCGCACCTCTTCAAGCCGTACGCCTGGCTGTTCCCGATCAATCTCATCGAAGAGATCGCGCGCCCGGTCGTGCTGGCGATGCGCCTCGCCTTCAACATCCTGGCCGGCGAGCTGCTGCTCTTCGTGATCGCGACGATCATCGTCTCGAACGTCGTCGTCGGCCCGGTGAACATTTCGGTGATCTCCGCGGTAGCACCGATCGGGATCGAATTCTTCAACTTTCTGATCGGAACGATCCAGGCGTTCGTCTTCACCCTGCTCAGCATCGTCTATCTCTCGTTGGCCACGGCCGACGAGCACTAGCTCGCAAACCCTGTTGCTAACCCACCGAAAGGTCAATCGTGAGTCCTGATTCCGTCGTTGCCGCAGTCCTGATCCTGGGCTTCGCCCTGATCGTCGCGGCCGTCGCCCTGGGTTCCGCCGTCGGCGACGGTATCGTCGCGTCGAAGGCGGTCGAGTCGATCGCGCGCCAGCCCGAAGCGCGCGGCAACATCTTCACGTTCTTCTTCCTGGGCGTCGGTATTCTGGAGGCGTTCCCGATCATCGGGCTCGTGCTCGGCTTCTTCCTGTTCTTCGCGGTCGGCGGCGGCGTGCTGCCGCTCGTCACGAAGATCCTCGGCGCCGGCGCCGCACACTAACTAGGAAACACAGCACTACTCGATGCTTGAACTCGACGGGACGCTCCTCGTCCAGCTGGTCAACTTCATCGTCTTCCTGGCGATCCTCAACGTGATCTTTTTCAAGCCCGTCGGGGCAGCGATCGCGCGGCGCCGGGCGTACGTCGACGGGTTGAAGCACGACATCGAGCAGTTGCAAACCGACGCGAAATCGCTCCGCGGCCAAGCCGAGGGGCATCGCGCCGCCGCGCGGCGCGAAGCCGACGAGGCGATCGCGCGCGCTCGCGTCGAGGCCGGCAAGGAGGCCGACGCGATCGTCGTTGCCGCGCAGACCCGTGCATCGGAGATCGTCGTCCAAGCCCACGGCGAGGTCGCGCGCGAGCTTACGGCGGCGCGTGCCGACGAACCGCGCATCGTCGGCGCGCTCGCCGACGAGATGCTCGGGCGCGCGCTCGGAGGGCTCGCATGAGCCTGGAAACGCTCGCCCAAGTCTCGCAGATCGTCGGCGCCGTCGTCTTCATCATCGCCGCGATCGTCATCTGGAACAAGTACATCGCACCCGGCGTGCAGGCGTACCAGGCCTCGAAGAACGCCGAGCTCGCCGAGGCGGAGTCACGCCGCGAGCGCATGCGCGCCGACGTGAGCGCCGCGCGAACGGAAGTCGAGACGGCCGACGCGGCAGCCCGGATGATCCGCGAGCGGGTCGACGCCGCCGCTGCGCGCGATCGCGCCAAGGCGCTCGAGGAAGCGAAGCACGAGGCCGAGCGGATCGTCCACAACGCCGAGGGCGAGCTCGATCGCGCGCGCTTGGCGGCACGCGACCGGCTGCGCGTCGAGTTCATCGAGAAGGCGCTCGCGAAAGCGCGCACCGAGGCGCCGGCTCGCGTCGACGACGCGACGAACCGCAAGCTGGTCGAGATGACGGTCACGGACCTCGTCCGAGGGAAGACCTGATGCCGAACGAGACTCTCGCCCGCCGCTACGCGACGGCGGCCTTCCAGCTCGCGCAGGAAGCCGGCAACGTTCCGGGCGTCCAGCACGACTTGCACACCTTCACCGCGACGCTTGCCGCAGACGAAACGGTCCGCAAGTTCTTCCGCTCCCCGGTCGTCGACCGCAAGGAGAAGACGGCGATCGTCGCCGAGGCATTCTCGAAGATCGACCCGATCGCTCTGCACACGATCCTGCTGCTGATTCGCAAGCGCCGCGAGAACGTGGTCGAGGAGATCGTCACGCAGTTCGATGTGCTCGAACGGCAGGCGCGCGGCGCCGAAGTGCTGCGCGTGACCAGCGCGCGGTCGCTCGCCCAGGGCGAGCTCGACAGCCTGGTTCAGAGACTCTCCGCCGCGTACCGCACGAAGTTCGACGTGACGCAGTCGGTCGATCCCGGATTGATCGGCGGCGTTCGCATCACCATGGGTGACAGGGCCGCCGACGGCACGATCGCCGGCCGCCTCGACGACATCGCCCGCCTCTTGAGCACGAACTAGGACCTAAGGATAAACCATGATCAACGCCGACGAGATCGCCGGAATCATCAAACAGCGCATCGCCAGCTATGCGACGGGGACGAACGAAGCCGAGATCGGCACCGTGATCGAGGTGGGCGACAACATCGCCCGCATCTACGGTCTCGACAACGCGCAGTCGTCCGAGCTCGTCGAGTTCCCCAACGGCCTCAACGGGATCGTGCTCAACCTCGAAGAGGACAGCGTCGGCGTCGCGATCATGGGCCCCGACACGGACATCAAGGAAGGCGACAAGGTGCGCCGCACGGGCCGCATCGCGTCGGTCCCGGTCGGTGAGGCGATGCTCGGGCGCGTGGTGAACCCGCTCGGTCAGCCGGTCGACGGCAAAGGCGAGATCCGCGCGAGTGAATACCGGACGATCGAGAACACGGCGCCGTCCGTGATCGAGCGGCAAGGGGTGAAGCAGCCGCTGCAGACCGGTATCCGCGCGATCGACGCGCTGATCCCGATCGGCAAGGGGCAGCGCGAGCTGATCATCGGCGACCGCGGCACCGGCAAGACGGCGATCGCGATCGACACCATCATCAACCAGCGCGGTCAGAACGTGATTTGCATCTACGTCGCGATCGGCCAGAAGAACTCGACCGTCGCCGCGTTGCAGCAGACGCTCGAGAAGCACGATGCGATGGAGTATACCACCATCGTCGCCGTCTCGGCCGCCGAGCCGGCCTCGCTGAAGTGGATCGCGCCGTTCGCGGGCTGCGCGATGGCCGAGTACTTCATGTACCAGGGCAAAGACGTGCTGGTGATCTACGACGATCTCACGCGGCACGCGCAGGCGTACCGGGAGGTTTCGCTGCTGCTGCGCCGCCCGCCGGGGCGTGAAGCCTATCCGGGCGACATCTTCTTCCTGCACTCGCGCCTGCTGGAGCGCGCCGCCAAGCTCTCCGACGAAAAGGGCGCCGGCTCGATCACCGCGCTGCCGATCATCGAGACGCAGGCCGGCGACGTCTCGGCGTACATCCCCACCAACGTCATCTCGATCACCGACGGCCAGATCTACCTGCAGAACGGACTGTTCTTCCAAGGGATCCGTCCCGCCGTCGACGTCGGGATCTCGGTCTCGCGCGTGGGTTCGTCGGCGCAGACGAAGGCGATGAAGTCGGTCGCCGGCCGCCTCAAGCTCGACCTCGCGCAGTACCGCGAGCTGGCGGCGTTCTCGAAGCTCGCCTCCGACCTCGACAAGGCGACGCAGCAGCAGCTCAACCGCGGCGACAAGATGACGCAAGTGCTCGTGCAGCCGCAGCTTTCGCCGCAGCCGATGGAAGATCAGGTCGCGGTGATCTTCGCGGCGACCCGCGGCTACCTCGACGCGATCCCGACCAACCGCGTCGGCGACTGGGCGACCCGCTTCGTCGGCTTCGTCCACGACAAGCACTCGGCGGTCACCGATACGATCCGCGAGACGAGCGCGCTCTCGGCCGACACCGAGAAGCAGCTGATCACCGCGATCGAAGACTTCAACAAGGGATTCTGATGCCGTCGGTTCGCGATCTTCGCGACCGGATTCGGTCGCTGAAGAACACGCAGCAGATCACCAAGGCGATGAAGCAGGTCGCGGCGGCGAAGATTCGCCGCGCCGAAGCCCTGCAGAAGCAGTCGCGCCCGTACGCGGACGCGATCGGCGCGATGCTGCGCGACCTGATCGCGAACGTCGGCTCGGTCGACCACCCGTTCATGAAGCCGGGCACGGCGGACGTGCCGGGCGGCGTGATCCTGATGACCGCCGACAAAGGCCTCGCCGGCTCGTTCAACGCGAACCTGATCCGCATGGCCGAGATCCACGGTCGCGAGAACGCGAACCTGGCGTGGTACGCGGTCGGGATCAAGGCGCGCAACGCGCTGCGCCGCCAGCGCGGCGAGACGCTGCAGGTCTGGCCGCTGGCGCAGGGCGACATGTTCGCGAATGCCCAAGCGCTCGCGCAGCGCGTCACCGACGACTTCACCAGCGGCAAGATCGCATCACTGACCCTGGTCTCGCCGAAGCTCGTCAACATGATGACGCAGCGTCCCGAGCTGCGGCAGATCCTGCCGATCGTCGCCGCCGAGACCGCGGACGCCGAGAAAACGCCGAAGGGCGGGGCGGTCGAGTTCGAGCCCACGCCGGAGTTCGTGCTCGGGCGGCTGCTGCCGAAGTATCTCGAATTCACCCTGTACTCGGCGATGCTCGAGACGAACGCGTCGTTCTACGCCGCGCAGCTCGTCGCGATGAACAACGCCACCGACAACGCCAAGAAGCTGATCGACCAGAACACGATCGAGATGAACAAAGCGCGCCAGGCCGCGATCACCAAGGAGATCTTGGAGATCGTCGGCGGCGCCGAAGCACTCGCCGGATAACGCCGGAAGCACCGAAGGAAACACGCAACGTGAGCGCCACCGCAAGTCCCACCACCCTCGCGACCGGGAAGGTCGTCCAGGTCCTCGGCAACGTCATCGACGTCGAGTTCCCCACCGATGCGCTGCCGAACATCAACACCGCGCTCAGCGTGCACATCGGCGGCGGCGCCGGCTCCGGCTCGAACGGCGCCGCGCACCTGGGCGCCGGGATCAAACTCTCCGGCACCGCGATGGCGGAGCGCGATCTCGTCCTCGAAGTCCAGGGCGAGCTCGGCAACAATCAGGTGCGCTGCCTGGGGATGGGCTCGACCGACGGCCTCGTGCGCGGCGCGGTCGTGACGAACAGCGGCGCGTCGATCACCGTGCCGGTCGGTGAAGGCACGCTCGGGCGCATCTTCAACGTGCTGGGCAAGGCGATCGACTCGGACGAGCCGGTGAAGGCGGCGGCGTACTGGCCGATCCATCGCGACGCGCCGACGTTCGCGCAGCAGGACCCGACGCAGAAGATCTTCGAGACGGGGATCAAGGTCGTCGACCTGATGGCGCCGTACACGCGCGGCGGCAAGGTCGGCCTCTTCGGCGGCGCCGGCGTCGGCAAGACGGTGTTGATCCAAGAGCTGATCCGCAACATCGCCGCGGTCCACAAGGGATTCTCGGTGTTCACCGGCGTCGGCGAGCGCACGCGCGAAGGCAACGACCTCTGGATGGAGATGAAAGAGTCGGGCGTGCTCGCGCAGACGACGCTGGTCTTCGGGCAGATGGACGAGGCGCCGGGCGTGCGCTTCCGCGTCGCGCAGACGGGCGTGACGATGGCGGAATACTTCCGCGACGAGCTCGGCTCCGACGTGCTGCTGTTCATGGACAACATCTTCCGCTTCATGCAGGCCGGCTCGGAGGTCTCCGCGCTGCTCGGCCGGATGCCGTCGGCGGTCGGCTACCAGCCCTCGCTCGCGACCGAGATGGGTCAGATCGAAGAGCGGATCACGACGACGCAGAAGGGTTCGATCACCTCGGTGCAGGCCGTCTACGTCCCCGCCGACGACTACACCGACCCCGCCGTCGCCACCACGTTCGCGCATCTCGACGCGACGACGGCGCTCTCGCGTCCGATCTCGGAGCTCGGCATCTACCCCGCGGTCGACCCGCTGGCGTCGTCGTCGCGCATCCTCGATCCGGCGATCGTCGGCGAAGACCATTACAACGTCGCGCGCGGCGTTCAGGAGACGCTGCAGCGCTACCGCGACCTGCAGGACATCATCGCGATCCTCGGCGTCGAAGAGCTCTCCGACGAAGACAAAGTCTCCGTCGGCCGCGCGCGCCGCATGCAGCGTCTGTTCTCGCAGCCCTTCTTCGTCGCCGAGCAGTTCACCGGACGCTCCGGCAAGTACGTGAAGATCGAAGAGACGATCGCGTCGTTCAAGGAGATCCTCGACGGCAAGGTCGACGACATCCCTGAACAAGCGTTCCTCTACGTCGGCGGGATCGACGAAGTGAAGGAAGCCGCCCGCGGCATGGGTTGGAGCGGCTGATCTTGGCGAACGCGATTCCGTTTCAGCTGATCACGCCGCTGTCGGTGAAGTTCGACGGCGAGGCGGAGCTCGTCATCGCCGTCGGTACCGAGGGTGAGGTCGGGATTCTGCCCTCGCACGCGCCGTACCTGACCGCGCTGCGTCCCGGCGTCTTGCGCGCGAACGTGCGCGACGGCAGCGCCGACGCGACGCGCCGCCTCGAGCTCGCGTGCAGCGAAGGCTTCATGCAGGCGCTCCCGGACAAGGTGACGATCCTCGCCGACGCCGCCCTCGAACGCGACGAGATCGATATCGCCCAAGCCCGCGCCGACCTCGCCGCCGCCCAAGAAGAGCAGAAAGCCGCCGGCGGCGACCTCTACGCCCAGCGCCGCGCGCTCGTGAAAATCGACTACGCCAACGCGAGGCTCTCGGTCGCCGGCGTCAGCTGACGCGTTGGTCTAAGCACGACTCGGGGACCGCGCTAGGCGCGAGACGTCTCCATTTTCGTAGTATCACCCGACGTTTGTCGAAGGGCCGCGGCGTAGACTTCCGCGACGTGCAGCGCGTGCCGCTGTGCGCCGTGCGCGATCTGATGTTTGCAACTCATCCCGTCGGCGACGACGAGCGTGTCGGCACCGGCGTTGCGGACGGCGGGGAGCAGGTCGCGCTCTGCCATGCGCATCGAGATGTCATAGTGCTCGGCTTCGTAGCCGAACATCCCGGCCATGCCGCAGCACGACGAGTCGATCACCGAGGCGTCGAGCCCGGGGATCGCGCGCAGCGCGCGAACGACGGCGGGCATCGCGCCGAACGCTTTCTGGTGGCAGTGTCCGTGGACGACGGCGCGCGCGGAGAGCGTTCGTAGCGGGGGATTCCAGCGTCCCGCGTCGAGCTCGCGCGCCACGAATTCTTCGAACAGCAGGGCATGCTTTGCGACCGTTCGCGCGGCATCGGTCGGGACCAGCGCCAGGAACTCGTCGCGCAGCGTCAGCAGGCACGACGGCTCGAGCCCGACGATCGCCACGCCGCGCTCGGCGTAGGGCAGCAGTGCCTCGATCGTGCGCCGCGCCTCGGTGCGCGCCTCGTCCAGCAATCCCGCGCCGAGGTAGGTGCGCCCGCAGCACAATGGCCGCGAACCGCCCGAGCGCGCGCGCGCGAACGTGACGGCGTAGCCGGCCGCGATCAGGACGCACTGCGCGGCGCGCGCGACGTCGGCTTCGAACCAGCGGTTGAACGTATCGACGAACAGCACGACCTCGCCGTTCACCGCGGTCGCCGGGCCCGACGCGCGCGCATCGCGGAACGGATGCGCGTGCCAGCGCGGCAGCGGGCGCTTCGCGGTGAAGCCCGCCGCGCGTTCGAGCAGCTTCGCGAGCAGCGGCACGCGCGCCGGCAGGTTCCCGAGCCGCCGCAGCGGACCGGCGCGGTGAGCCGCCCGCGGCAAGTCGGCGACGAGGCGGTCGCCGAGCGGCGTCCCGTGCTTCGCCCGATAGTGCGCGAGAAACTCGATCTTCATCCGCGCCATGTCGACGCCGGTCGGGCACTCACGCTTGCAGGCTTTGCACGACACGCACAGGTCGAGCGCGTCGTAGAGCTCTTGCGAGGTGAGGCCGTCGGGTCCGAGCTGGCCGGTCAGCGCGAGCCGCAGCGCGTTGGCGCGCCCGCGGGTCACGTGATGCTCGTCCTCGGTGACGTGGTACGACGGGCACATCGCACCGCCGGTCTCCTTCCGGCACGCACCGTTGTTGTTGCACATCTCGACCGCGCCGGTGAAGCCGCCCCACTCCGACCAGTCGAGCGCGGTCTTGAGCGGCAGCGGCGCGTAGCCGGGACCGTACCGGAACAGGCTGCGGTCGTCCATCTTGGGCGGGTCGACGATCTTGCCGGGATTCAGGACGCCGTCCGGATCGAACGCGCGCTTCACGTCGTGAAACGCCTCGACGATCCGCGGTCCGAACATCTCGGCGTGGAACTCCGAGCGCACGATTCCGTCGCCGTGCTCACCGGAGTGGGCGCCGCCGTACTCGCGCACGATCGCGAACGCCTCCTCGGCGATCGCGCGCAGCTTGCCGACATCCTCGTCGCGCTTCACGTTGAGCACCGGACGCACGTGCAGGCACCCGACCGATGCGTGCGCGTAGAACGTGCCGGTCGTGCCGTGCTTCGCAAAGATGCGGTTCAGCCGTTCGGTGTAGTCGGCCAGGTGCTGCAGCGGGACCGCGCAGTCTTCGATGATCGAGACCGGCTTTGCGTCGCCGCGCATCGACGTCATGATGTTAAGGCCCGCGGCGCGTACCTCCCACATCTCGGCCTGCTGCGCCGGGTCGGTCAGCTTCACCACGGCGCCGGAGAAGCCGAGCCCGGCCATCGTCTCGTCGAGCTCCTCCAGCTTCTGCGCGAGCGGCGCCGGCTCGTCACCGGCGAACTCGACCAGCAACAGCGAGCCCGGCTCGCCGCGGACGTACTTCGCCATGATCGGCGCGAACGCGGCGATCTCGCGCGAGAGCTCGATCATCGTGCGATCGACCAGCTCGACCGCGACCGGGTCGAGCGCGACCAGCGCTTGCGTTGCGCGCATCGCATCGGCAAACGCGGGGAAGTGGCAGACGCCGAGCACCTTCGCGCGCGGCAGCGGCTGCAGCTCGAGGTCGATCGCGCTGAAGAACGCCAGCGTCCCTTCGGAGCCGACCAGCAGCTTCGCCATGTTGAACGGCTCGTGCGGGCGAACGGTGTGGATCGCGTATCCGCCGACGTTGCGCTGCACCTTGGGGATCCGCGCGTCGATCTCGGCCGCCTCGCGCGCCGCGATCGCGCGCACGCGTTCGACGAGCTCGCGGTAGCGCGCCGGCTGCGCGCCGTCGGCCGGCCCGGTGACCTCGCCGAAGTACGCGCGCGTGCCGTCGGCCAGCACCGCGTCGATCCCCGCCACGTTATCGGCCATGATCCCATAGCGGATCGAGCGCGCGCCCGAGCTGTTGTTGGCGGTCATCCCGCCGATCGTCGCGCGGCTCGCCGTCGACGGGTCGACCGGAAAGAACAGGCCGTGCCGCTTGAGCTCGCGGTTGAGTGCGTCGAGCACGATCCCGGGCTGCACGCGCACGCGCCGGCGCGCCGTATCGAGCGCGACGATCTCGCGCAGATAGCGGCTGACGTCGACGATCAGCCCGCTGTTGACGGTCTGCCCGCACTGCGACGTGCCGCCGCCCCGCGCGGTGACGGGCACACCGTGTTCGCGCGCGATCGCGATCGCGGCCTCCACGTCGGCGGCCGTGCGCGGCACGACGACGCCGAGCGGAACGATCTGGTAGATCGACGCGTCGGTCGCATACATCCCGCGCGTGGTTCGGTCGAAGAAGACGTCGCCGGCGATCTCCGCGCGCAGGCGCGACTCGATGCGCCGGGCGAGGACCGGCTCGCGCACTCAGACGCCGGCGAGCACAGGTGCGGCGGCCGGGGCGGCGAGATACGCGAGCGCCGGCGAGACGCCGTCGCCGTGCGGAATGCCGGCGAGGTCGAGCCCCATCTGCACCCCGCACAGGGTCCCGGCGAGCATGAGATCGTTGAACGAGCCGAGGTGACCGATCCGGAACACGCGGCCCTTCAGCCTGCCGAGCCCCGTGCCCAGCGACATGTCGAAGTGTTCGAGGATCGTCGCGCGGAGCGCGTCGGCGTCGACGCCGTCGGGGACGATCAAGGCGGTCAGCGTGTTCGAATATTCGCGCGGATCGAGCGCCAGGATCTCGAGTCCCCAGCCGCGCGCTGCGCGCCGCGTCGCCTCACCGTGGCGCGCGTGGCGTGCGAAGACCGCCGGCAGCGTCTCCTCGTGCAGCATCAGCAGCGCTTCGTGCAGGCCGTACAGCAAGTTCGTCGCGGGCGTGTACGGAAAATATCCGGTGCGATTGCTTTCCAGCATCTCGTCCCAGGCCCAGTACGAGCGCGGGAGCTTCGCGGTGTTCGAGGCGGCGAGCGCTTTCGGCGAGATCGCGTTGAACGCGAGCCCGGGCGGCAGCATGAGCCCCTTTTGCGAGCCGCCGACGGTGACGTCAACGCCCCACTCGTCGTGCCGGTAGTCGATCGAGGCCAGCGAGCTGATCGTATCGACCAGGAACAGCGCGGGATGCCCAGCGCGGTCGATCGCCGCCCGCACCTCGGGGATGCGGCTGGTCACCCCGGTCGAGGTCTCGTTGTGAACGATCGCGACCGCCTTGATCGCGTGCGCCCGGTCGGCGGCGAGATGTGCGCCGACGGCCTCGGGGTCGACGCCGTGCCGCCAGTCGCCGGGGATGATCTCGACCTCGAGCCCGAGCCGGCCCGCGAGCTTGCTCCAGAGCGCCGCGAACTGACCCGTCTCTACCATCAGCACCCGGTCGCCGGGCGAGAGGGTGTTCACCAGCGCCGCTTCCCACGCGCCCGTTCCGGACGACGGATAGATCACGACCGGCTGCTTGGTGGCGAAGACCGGCCGGAGCAGCTCCCCAATCGCCAGCGTCATCGGACCGAACGCCGGTCCGCGATGGTCCATCGTCGCGCGGTCGATCGCCCGCAGCACGCGCTCCGGGACGTTCGTCGGCCCGGGGATCTGCAGGAAGTGGACGCCGCTCTGGAATTTCGACACGGGGGAAGCCCTCCGAGGTATGCCGTTGGCCGATCTGGAAACTTGCATATTGAATGCAATCCTCGAAAGTCTTGCCGATCGCCCGACTTTCGCTCCACGACGAGACGGTCGGCCGGCTGCGCACGATGATCACCGAGGGCGACCTGCCCCCGGGAAGCCGCATCGCCGAGCGCGAGCTCTGTGAACGCTTCGGGATCTCGCGAACGCCGCTTCGTGAGGCCCTCAAGGTGCTGGCCTCCGAGGGCCTGGTCGAGCTACTTCCCCACCGCGGCGCCCGGGTGACCCGGCTCTCCGAGGTCGAGCTCCGCGATGCGTTCGAGATCGTCGGCACCCTCGAGGCATTGGCGGGCGAGCTGGCCTGCCGACGGATCGACGAGGCGGCGCTCGCGCACATCGAGGCGCTCCACGAGCAGATGGCCAGGCACTACCGCTGCGGCGAGCTCGCCGAGTACTTCGCCTGCAACCAGATCATCCACGAGGCGATCAATCGCGCGGCCGGCAACGCGCAGCTCACCGAGATGTACGGCCTCGTCTCGAACCGCGTGCGGCGCGCGCGCTACATGGCGAACCACTCGCCGGAACGCTGGGCCGCCGCGATGCGGGAACACGAAGAGATTCTGGACGCGCTGCGGCGCCGCGACGGAAAAGCGTGCGGCCCGCTGCTGCGCGCGCACCTGGAGCACAAGCTCTACACGCTTACCGACGGCATCGCCGGCGACCCGGTTACGAAACCGTAGCCTTCGCCGACGCCGCCTCCGATCGGAAATTGACGACGAGCGCGATCAGGATCAGCGTCATCCCTGCCAGCTGCCCCGGCGAGGGGATTTCGTGCAGCTGCAGCGCGGCGGCGAGTACGCCGACGACCGGGGTCGCGAGCGACGCGATCCCGGCGACGCCGGCCGGGAGGCGCGATAGGATGAACATCCAGAGAAACCACCCGAGCGCGCCGCCGCCGACCGACATGAACGCCATCGCCGCGATGAACGCGCCCGTCCAGCGGATCGGACTCGGGAATGCGAACATCAGCACGATCAGCGGCAGCGTTCCCCACATCAGCTGCCACGCGGTCAGCGAAAGCAGTTCGACGTCGTGGCGTTGCCGTAGCCGCTTCGCGTATACCGCGCTCGCGCCCCACGAGATCCCGGCAACGATCGCGAAGCCGTCGGCGAGCAGCGAATGCGCGTCGAGCGGCGCGACGACGAACGCGAGTCCGGCGGCGCCGAGCCCGAGCGCGAGCCAGCGGATCCCCGTGATGCGCTCGCCGAGGAACGCCCACGCCAGCAGCGCGGTCCAAAACGGCATCGTGTAGCCGAGCACGGCGGATTTTCCCGCACCGCCCATCGACACCGCGAACGTCTGCGGAAGCGTCCAGCCCGTCGTCTGCAGCAGTCCGAGGACGATCGTGGGGACGAGCGGCGGTGGCCGCAGCGAGCGGCCCGTCAGCGGCAGCAGCGCGAACAAGATCAGGGTCGCGATCCCGAGGCGCATCCCGGCGACGACGAACGGCGAGGCGTCGTACGTCGCGATCTTGATCGCGACCCAGGTGTAGCCCCAGACGAGCGAGAGCGCGACCAGCGCCGCGTAGACCGTGCCTTGCCCTCGGCGCTCCGTCATCAACCGCGCCTTCGGCAAGCACGCGCGGCGTGCCCCGCGAAGGCAGGGTCATGAAGCGACGTGAGTTCGGCGCGGCGCTCGGCGCCGGCACGGTGCTCGCCGCGGCGGGAACCGCGCGCACGGCTGCCGCCCAGCCGGCGGTGCAGAGCACCGAGTATTGGGCTCACAAGGGCCCGGTCAAGCTGTACGTGTTCCGCAAGCGCGCGGCGCCTGCCGCCAGTGCCCCGGCCGCGCCGGTGCTGTTCCTGGTGCACGGATCGTCGATGAGCGGCCGCTCGACGTACGACCTCACGGTGCCGGGTCAGGCCGGCTACTCCATGATGGACGCGTTCGCGCGATTCGGTTTCGACGTGTGGACGATGGACCACGAAGGCTACGGCCGTTCCGATCGCACCAGCGGGAACTCCGATATCGCCAGCGGCGTCGCCGATCTGCGCGCGGCGATCGACGTCGTGCGCCGCGAGACGGGGCGCGCGAAGGCGCATTTCTTCGGCGAGTCGTCGGGCGGGATCCGCGCGGCCGCATTCGCGGTCGCATCGCCGGAGTCGGTCGACCGGCTCGCGCTCTCGGCGTTCACTTGGACCGGAAAAGGATCACCGACGCTCGCCAACCGCGCCAAGGACGTCGACTTCTACCGCACGCACAACATGCGTCCGGCGACGCGCGAGCTGTACCGCAGCATCTTCACGCGCGACAAGGCCGGTACCGCCGATCCAGATCGGAAGAGCACACGTCTGAACTCCAGTCACGCCAATATCTCGTATGC
>CALEOJ010000342.1 GCA_937910425.1 uncultured candidate division WPS-2 bacterium | reverse complement strand
GCGCGGCGTTCCGCCGCTGCTGCTCACCTTCTGGACGCTGCTCGGCGGCGCGCTCTCGGCGGCCTCGGCGGGCGCGCTGAACTGCGTGTGGGATCGCGACATCGACCGCCTGATGAATCGCACCAAGCTGCGTCCCGTCGCGCGCGGGGCGATCTCGGCGCGCGAGGCTCTG
Organism: uncultured candidate division WPS-2 bacterium; assembly: GCA_937910425.1. Taxonomy (GTDB): domain Bacteria; phylum Vulcanimicrobiota; class Vulcanimicrobiia; order Vulcanimicrobiales; family Vulcanimicrobiaceae; genus Vulcanimicrobium. The sequence continues at coordinate 8,568 of CALEOJ010000342.1, read as the reverse complement.
ATCTTCGCGGTCCTGGCGCAGACCGCAGGGTTCGCGATGCTCTACGCGTTCGCGAACCCGCTGGCGGCGTGGCTCTCGCTGGCTGGGAACGCCTACTACGTCGTGATCTACACGATGTGGCTCAAGCGCGTGACGCCGCTGAACATCGTGATCGGCGGAGCCGCCGGCGCGGTACCGCCGCTGGTCGGCTGGGCCGCCGTGACCGGCCATCTCGGCTCGCCCGCGTTCGCACTCTTCGCGGTGATCTTCTTGTGGACGCCGCCGCACTTCTGGGCGCTCGCACTGATGACGAACATCGACTACGACAAAGCCGGAATCCCGATGATGCCGAACGTCAAGGGTGTCGCCCACACGAAACGCGAGATCGTGATCTACTCGCTGGTGCTGGTCGGGGTCTCGCTGGCGTTCTTCCCGCTTCACGTCCTCGGCCCATGCTACGGCGGTTGCGCGCTGATCCTCGGCGCGGTGTTCCTGTGGGACGCGTGGAAGGTCAGCGGCGATCCGACGAAGCGCTACGCACGAGTGCTGTTCAAGTACTCGCTGCTCTATCTGGCGTTGATGTGCGCGGCGATGGTCGCCGACCGCGTGATCGTCTGATCCGTTCCGCGTCGCGCGAACGATGACGGCAACGACGGTCGCTGGGCACCAGCTCGATCGGAGCACGATCCCGCTACTGGTCACCCTCGGGCTCGGCGTGTTCGCCGGCGCCCTCGACCTGGGCGTGCTCTCGCCCGCGCTCCCCGCGCTCGGCGCGGCGTTCGGGGTCGGACCGCGCGATCTGGCGTGGGTCTTCACGCTCTACCTGCTGGCGAACGTCGTCGCGATACCGATCGCCTCGAAGCTCGCCGACCAGCGCGGACGGCGACCGGTCTACATCGCGTGCGTCGGCATCTTCGCGGCCGGGAGCGTCCTCGCGATCGCCGCGCCGAGCTACGGCATCTTCCTCTTCGCGCGAGCGATCCAGGCGGCCGGCGCCGGCGGGATCTTCCCGGTCGCGACGGCGGCGATCGCCGACCGCGTCCCCCTCGAACGCCGCGGCGCCGCGCTCGGCCTGGTCGCAGCGACGTGGGGTCTTGCGGCGGTGGTCGGGCCCGTCCTCGGCGGCGCGATCACGCATTTCATCTCGTGGCACTGGATCTTCGCGCTCAACGTCCCGCTCGCGCTGGTAGTGATCGTGATGGCGCGTACCACCGTGCCGGCAAACGCCGCGAACGCCCGCGGTCCGCTCGACGTCGCCGGGATCGTCACGCTCGCCGTCGGCCTGCTCGCCACGATGGCGCTCCTGACGCGCCTCTACGCGGTCGGCGGATCGGCCGACCCGCTGCGCGCCTGGGGGCTGGTCGTGATCGCGGTGGTCGCGTTCCCGCTGTTCGCGCTCGCCGAACGGCGCGCGGCGCAGCCGGTGCTCCCGCCGGCGTTCTTCGCCGACCGCCAGCTGCTCGTCACCTACGCGCTCGAGATTCTGATCGGGATGCTGGAAGGCGCACTCTTCTTCATCCCCGCGGCGCTGGTCGCGGGCGAGCACCTGGGCTACGCGGCGGCCGGCATGGTCGCGGCACTCGGCGCGCTCTGCTTCGTGGCGGTGATCCCGCTCTCGGGACGTCTGCTCGACGTGATCGGCAGCCGCGCGGTGCTCGCCGCCGGGAGCACGTTGACGGCGCTCGGCATGCTCATCTTTGCGCTCGGCTTCGCGCGACTGCCGCTGGCCCTGCTGGCGATGGTCGTCGCGGGGACCGGGTTCGGCGCGCTGCTCGGGGCGCCGACGCGCTACATCGTCAGCAGCCGCGCGGGTGTGAACCAGCGCGCGAGCGCGGTCGGCATGCTCTCGATCATGCTGATCGTCGGACAGATCGTCGGCGGATCGCTCGGCGGCGGCGTCGCGAGCTCGCACGGCGACGTGGTGAACGGGTACCGCATCGCGTACCTGGTCTTCGCCGCGATCGCGGTGGTCGCGGCGCTGCTCACCGCCGCGCTCGCATCGCGCCGCGCCGAGCTCGACCACGGCGCGTGATCAGGCGCTCTCGACGAAGATCTTTCGGGCGAGGCGGTAGACGAGATAGGCGAGCGACGCGAAGAGCGCGAGGACTACGGCGAGATCCGCGAGCCCGCTGAAGCCGGCGACGCTGTTGCCGCACAGTGCGACGGCGGTCGACGAGAGCCAGAGGTTCAACCGGGCGAGCGGATTGCTCGCGACGCCGTGGCTCGCGTCGACCTGTGCGAGGATCTCCGCAGGCAACCATGACGTGTCGCTCATCATCGACCGCACCCGTCCGTCCGGTCCGATCAGCACGGTGTTCTCGGCGTGGATGATCCCGATGTTCGGGTCGGGGAACGCCGTGACGTGGAACTGCGCCGCGAAGTCGAGCGTCGGCTCCGCGTCGCCGACCACGATGCTCCAGCGCCGCGGGTCGGCGCCGTACGCCCGCGCGTAGCGCGCGAGTACGGCCGGCCGGTCGTACGCGGGATCGAGCGTCACTTCGACCAGATGCAGGCCGCGTTTGCGGGCCAGCTCCTGCAGCTTCGCGAACTTGGCGCTGATCAGCGGGCACATCCGCGCGTCGGCGCACCGTGTGTAGATGAACGACAGGACGACGTCCTTGCCGCGCAGCTGCGCGAACCGCAGCGGCTTCCCGGTCTGGTCGACGAACGGCGTGTCGGGCACGACGTCGCCGATCCCCAGCGGCGTCACCCGGCGCAGCGGCGAGGTCTCGCGCGTGAGCGGCTGCCCGCTCGAGCTGGTCACGTTGGACAAGGTCCAAGGCTCGGTCTTGGTGCTGACGTCGGCGTCGATCGTGGCCCCAGGCAGCAGTTGCGCGGCCCGGTCGCGGGGAACGATGCGGAACGGCATCGTCATCGCCGGCATCGAGCCGAACGCATCGTGGCGCACGATGACCTCACCGGTCTTCGGCGTCACGGCGAGGACGACGCCGTGCAGGCGCACAGCGGCGCTCGCAGAGTCAGGGAACAGCAGCATGATCGACGCGACGAAGATCATCCACGGCGTGCGGCCCAGCCGGCTCAGCGCCGACGACCGCGCGCAGACGCTGATCCGGCGCCCGTGGACGCGCGCCGAGCGGCTCGTCGTGCTGACGGGCTTTTTCGGGCGGCTCACCATCGCCGTCGAGCCGCTCTTGTGCGGGCTGGTCTTCGCGGCAATCACGGTCGGCGTGTTCTGGGCTCCTCGGCTGTCGGGCGGAAAGGTTCTTCCGGACATCGTCGTCATCGCCCCGGTCTTCGGGCTAGGCGTCCTCGCTTGCGTCGCGTGGATGCTGGGCGTCATGCTGGCGCCGGCTCGCGCGCTCGCCCACACGCTGCGACCGATCTACATCGTCGACGGTTACATCCGCTACCGCCCGCGCGACCGGGAGTCGGGCGAGGTCTGCAACGGATACGTCGCGGTGCTGACCGACAAAGAGATCGTCGCGTGCGAGTGGCCGACGCTGGGCGATATCGAGTTGCCGCATAGCAAGCGCCCCGCCCTGTGCGAGTTCAGCGAGTACGGCGGCATCCACCAGGTCGACGGCCGCCCGACCGGCGTGCTGCCGGCCCGCATCGCACCGCTCGGCGTCGGGATCCACGGCCGCAAGGAAGAGATCGTCTGACTAGAGTTTGATGTTCAGGGTGTTCTCGGCCGGCCAGACGTGGTTGTTCCCGGACGTCCCGACGACCATCCCGGCGATCACGAAGATCAAAACGACGCCCGCGATGCCGGCCCACAGCACGAGCTTCGGGATACCGCTCGAGATCGGGACGCCGCGGTCGTCCTCCAGATCGTACATCAGGCACCTCCTCCGCCGCGCGGCAGCACGCCGAACGACGCCAGCACGACCAGGACGCACCCGAACGCCATCAAGCCGAGCAGAACCTTGGTGACGTTGTCGTCCAGCCCCTTCTTGTGCCACTCACCCTTGAGCCCGATCAGCGCGAACGTGAACACCACCAAGGCCCCGATGAAGGCGACGACTTTCTCGATCGTGGCTAAGTCCATAGCGTCATCACTTTCGCTTTCACCAGAGATAGAACAGGAAGAAGAGCACGACCCAGATCACGTCGACGAAGTGCCAGTACAGCGTTCCGGCGGTGAGTCCGAAGAAGCGGTGCTCGGTGTAGACGCCGCGCTGCGTCTGGATCCAGAGCGCGAACAGGAAGCACACGCCGAGGAAGACGTGGATCCCGTGCATCCCGGTCAGCGTGAAGAACGAGGCGCCGAAGATGTTGCCGCTCCAGCCGCCGATCTGCGCGTGCGCGTACTCGTAGCCCTGGCCGCCGAGGAATCCCAGGCCCAGGAAGATCGTCAGCCACATGAACGTGTTGAAGCGAGGCTTGTTGGCGTGCTTCCAGCTCTCGAGGGCGAAGTGCATCGTGACGCCCGAACCGAACAGCACGACCGAGTTGAACGCGGCGAACGCGGTGTCGAGCCGCGGGAGCTGGTGGCCGTCGACGATCGGCGGCCAGGTCGGCTGGATCGAGTTGCGCAGGTAGATGTACGCGAAGATGTACGACGAGAAGAGCACGACGTCCGAGACGAGGAACAGGACGAACCCCATGAGACGCATGTCGCGCGTCTCCTGGTAGATGATGTCGTCGTCGTGCCCGCCGTGATCGTCGGGTCCGTGGCCGTGGACAGCCACCGATACCGCCATTACGCTCGCCGTCTCCTAATACGTTGGGACCGGGTGTGATGCCGACGTCGGCGTCGCTTCGGTCGCGCCCGGTGCGGCGTCGAGGCCGAGGTACGGGAGCGGGTTGCCGAAGTCGTACGGCGCCGCCAGGACGGCCGGAATCTTCTTGAAGTTGTAGTACGGCGGCGGTGAGGAGACCATCCATTCCAGCGTCCGCGCGCCCCACGGGTTGGGACCCGCCTTCTTCCCGTTCCGCAAGCTATCGAACAGGATGTAGAAGAACAGCACCGTTCCGAGCGCCATCACGTACGACGAGATCGATGCGAACTGGTTCCAGAACTGGAACTGCGGATCGTACGTCGCGACGCGCCGGGGCATCCCGAGCAGTCCCAGCCAGTGCATCGGCGTGAACGTCGCGTTGAAGCCGATGAAGGTCAACCAGAACTGCAGCTGGCCGAGCTTCTCGTTGTACATGCGCCCGGTCATCTTCGGCCACCAGTAGTAGATGCCGGCGAACATCGACATGATCGAGCCGCCATAGAGCACGTAGTGGAAGTGCGCGACGACGAAGTACGTGCCGTGCTCGTGGTAGTCGGCCGGGACCGCGGCCAAGAAGAACCCGGTCAGACCGCCGTAGGTGAACGTGATCAAAAAGCCCGTCGCGTACAAAGCGGGCGTCTTCCAGTTGATCGACCCGCCCCACAGGGTAGCCATCCAGGAGAATATCTTCACGCCGGTCGGGATCGCGATCACCATCGTGATGATCATGAAGGGCAGCTGCAGCCAGGGCACCATCCCCGAGGTGAACATGTGGTGCGCCCAGACCGAGAAGCTGAGCAGCGAGATCGCGACCGAGCTGAACGCGATCATCTTGTAACCGAAGATCGGCTTGCGCGCGAAGGTCGGCAGCACTTCGGAGATGATGCCGAAGCCCGGGATGATCATGATGTAGACCGCCGGGTGCGAGTAGAACCAGAACATGTGCTGCCACAGGACCGGTGAGCCGCCGCGCTTCGGATCGTAGAACGGGACGCCGAAGACGCGCTCGATGAACAGCGCGGCCAGCGCGGCGCCGAGCGCGGTCGTGGCGATGAACAGCAGCGGCGTGGTCGCGAACTGCCCCCACACGAAGAGCGGCATGCGGGTGAACGTCATCCCGGGCGCGCGCATCTTGTAGATGGTGACCATGAAGTTGATCCCGGTCATCGTCGAGCTGATCCCGATCAGGAAGACCGCGATGCACCACAGGTTCGTCCCGAGCGGCCCTTGGAGCGAGATCGGCGGGTACTCGGTCCAGCCGGCGTCCGGCGCCCCCACCAGGAACGAGCTGAACAGGATCACGCCGGCGACCGGGAAGAGCCAGAATGCGACCAGGTTCAGCCACGGGAACGCGACGTCGCGCGCGCCGATCTGCATCGGCATCACGAAGTTGCCGAAGGCGCCCGTCAGCAGCGGGATGACGACGAACCAGACCATCGCCGAGCCGTGCATCGAGTAGACCGAGTTGTACGTCGCCGCGCTCAAGATCGCGCCGTGCGGCGAGAGCAACTGCGTGCGGATGATCTCGGCGAGCAGCCCGGCGATCACGAAGAAGATCGCGCCCGTGATGAAGTACTGCATCCCGATGACCTTGGCGTCGATCGAGAAGATGTACTTGCGGATGAAGCTCGTCGGCTCGGGGTGGATGTGGTCGAGAACCGCGTGATACGGGCCCGTCGGCACCCCGGGTGCAACCGTCGCCATGAAATCTCTCCGTTTACTTCTTCGAAAGGCTCGCGAGATACGCGACCAGGTTCGCGATGTCGGGGTTCGACAGCTGGTTCACCTGCGCGCTCGGCATGACGCCGATGTCACCTTGGAAACCGTCGTGGATGATCTTCGCCACGTTCTGGGGCGTGGGAGCATCTCCGTCCACCAGCTTCAGATGCGCCGGATCGTTGAAGATCTTGCCGAGCCCCGGACCGACTTGTTTTTGGTCGAACGGGCCGACCGAATGGCAGGCGCTGCACTTCTGCCCGAACAGCTTCTGTCCGACATCCGCTTTGCCCTGATCGATCGCGATCCCGGCACCGCTCCCGCCGCCGCCCGAACCCGTACCGCCGCCCTGGCGTGAAAACCACTTCGCGAAGTCTTGCTGGCTCTCGATGACGACGTCGGTCCGCATCACGCTGTGCGCGACGCCGCAGAACTCGCTGCAGATGATGTGATAGGTCCCCGGCACCGTCGGCGTCACCCGAATCGTGTTGATCAGCCCCGGCACCATGTCGGCCTTCATGCGGAGCTCGGGGATCCAGAAGCCGTGGATCACGTCGCGCGAGGTGACGTGGATCGTCGTCGGCGTGTTCAGCGGCAGGTGCATCTCGTTGAGCACCCCCTTCACCTTCGGGTAGCGGAACTGGAAGCCGAACTGATAACCGATCGCCTCGACCGTCAGCACGTCACCCTTCGAGTTCTGCAGATCGGCCCAGATCTTCACCGAGTAGATCGAGAGGATGACGACCAGGATCGTCGGGATCGCGGTCCACCAGAACTCGAGCACGGGAGCGTCGTGGATCTGCACGCCGATCGTGTTCGCCGGCGCGCCCTTGGGACGGGCGAACACGATCCCGAAGTAGATCGTGTAGATCACGACGATGTTCAAGATCACCGCGGCGATCGCGCCGAGGAACCGGAAGAGCGCGTCGATCGAGTCGGCCGGCGCCCCGGCCTGGATCAGGCCGATCGGCAGCGGGCTGGTCTCGACGAGGTACACCATGACCGCGGAGACGACCGCGATGAGGGCGGTGACGGGCCAAAACCCCGGTCCGAGGTTCGTCTTCGGCTTGACGACGCGCTGTGCCAACTGATCCTCTCTGGTGCTCTCCCCAGCGGGGGTCGATCCGCCGCTTTCTCCACGCGGGTCTCGACGACTTCCTACTATGAAGAACTTGTGAACCGCCCGCGAGGACTTCTATCGGAGCGCGCGCTCGGTCGCTCGGCCCTTCGACAGGCTCAGGATGACATGAAGGTCAGGGGACGCGTGCTTGGGGTGCGGCGGCGGAGAACCGGCGGACGAGCACGTCGATGTTGGTGATCGCGGTGCCGACGACGACGGCGTGCGCGCCGGCGGCGAACGCCGCGCGGACGTCGCTCGGCGACGCGATCCCGCCTTCGCAGATCGCGAAGGCTCCGCTCTCGGCGCAGGCGCGGACGAGCTCGAGCGCCGGCAGCGGCGTCCCCTCGGACTCTTCGGTATAACCGCAGAGCGTCGTGGCGACGATCTCCGCACCGGCATCGGCAGCGCGGCGCACGTTGGCGGCGCTCGCGCAGTCCGCCATCGCGAGCGCGCCGCGCGCGTGGATCGCGGCGATCACCGCCGCCACGTCACGGTGGTCGGGACGCGCGCGGGAGGTCGCGTCGAACGCGACGATCTCCGCTCCGCTCGCGACGACCTCGGCGATCTCGCGGTCGCTCGGCGTGATGTACGGAGCGAATCCGGGGTATGCGCGTTTGACGATCCCGATGATCGGGACGGTCACCGCGCGGCGCACGGCGCCCAAGCGCGCGAGCCCCTCGGCACGCACGCCGACCGCACCGTTGGCGACGACCGCGCGGCTGATCAGCGCGATCTCGTCGGGCGCGTTGAGCGGCGAGCCTGCTTCGGCTTGCACCGAGACGATCAAGCCTCCGCGCAGGCGGGCGAGGATGAGATCGGCGGTCGGACGCCTGGCGGAGGTCACCCTTCGACGATTCGCTCCGGAACGGGCAGCTCCGCGTCGGCGAACGCGAGCAGCGCCGCACCGATCGCCGGGTCGTAGCGCGGGGTCACGGCGGTCGCGTTCGGCACCAGCGCGGCGAGCCGTGCGCGCGTGCGGACGAGAAACGCGTCGCTGCGGAACGCGCCGCCGCTGAACGCGACCCGCACCTGACGGTCACCGAGGCGGAGCCGCGCGATCGCGTCGGCCGC
>CALEOJ010000341.1 GCA_937910425.1 uncultured candidate division WPS-2 bacterium | reverse complement strand
AGTGCAGCCGGTTTTCTGGGATCGCGTCTTTCGCAGGCGTTGGGAACAGATCCGGGCTCGACGATCCGCTGCAACTCCGCCGGCTCGTAGTACGCCAGGTGGTGCACGATCCCGAACCGGTCGCGCAGCGGCGCGGAGAGCATCCCCGCGCGCGTCGTCGCGCCGACCAGCGTGAACCGCTTCAGCGGCAGCTTGAGCGTCTTCGCGTACGCGCCGCGGTCGACGACGAAGTCGATCTGGAAGTCCTCCATCGCCGGATAGAGATACTCCTCGACGACCGCGCCGAGGCGATGGATCTCGTCGATGAAGAGCACGTCGCCGGCTTCGAGCGAGGTCAGGATGCCGACCAGATCCTTCGGCTTCTCGAGCGTCGGACCCGAGGTCGGGCGCATCGTTCCGGAGGTCGCCCGCGCGATCAGGTTCGCGAGGGTCGTCTTGCCGAGCCCCGGCGGCCCCGAGAAGAGCACGTGCTCGAGCGGCTCGCCGCGCCGCGCGGCGGCGTCGATCGCGATGCGCAGGTTGTCGACGATCTGCTCTTGTCCGACATAGTCTTCGAACGAGCGCGGGCGCAGCGTCGCACCGTAGACCTCGTCCTCGAGCGAAGCGTCGGCGGCCGTAATTCGCGGCGCCAGGTCATCTTCAGCCGGTGTCTCCGGCGACCCAAGGATCTTCTTGCGGACGGAATCGCTCATGCTCGGACGCTCCTATCGTCCGTGTCATCCTGAGCTTGTCGAAGGGCGCTCATGCCGGCGTCCCCGCGGCGTTGCGCTGCCGGTAGATCTCGGAGAGCAGGGTCTCCGCGTCGCGCACGTCCGGCGCGCGCTCGAGCGTCTCGGCGATCATCGTCTCCGCTTCGACGCGCCTGTATGCGAGCTGCAGCAGCACCGCGAGCGCCTCGCTCGCGAACTCGGGCATCGGCGGTTTGTCGGGAACGACGCGCTGCGGCGCGTCCTGGATCAACAAGAAGCGCGCGACCTTGCCCTGCAGTTTGGCGACGATGTCGCGCGCCTTCTGCTGGCCGATCCCCGGCAAGGTCTTGAGAAACGCGTGATCGCCCTCGTCGATCGCGCGCGCGATGCGGCCCATCGGCACCGAGAACGCGCGCGCGGCCGACTTCGGCCCGATCGACGCGACCGAGAGCAGCGCCTCGAAGAACTCACGCTCGATGGCGTTCGTGAAGCCGAAGAACGTGTAGCGGCCCGCGTTGCCGTCGAGCGCGAAATGCGCGTAGATCTCCAGTGTCACTTCGCCGCTGTCGGAGACCTTCGTCGCGATGCTCGGCGGCAGGACGACGTCGTAGGTCAACCCGCCTGCCTCGACACGCACGCCCTCATCCGCGCGTCCAAGCACGGTCCCCGCGATTCGCGAAAACACTACGCGAGCCGGGTGGCGCGCGAGCGGCGCGGCGGGATCACGACGCCGAGTTCGGCGAACCGGTCGCGTTGTGCTTCCACGTTCGCGAAGGCGATCGCCAGCGCGAGCGCGTCGCTGACGTCATCGGGCTGCGGCGGCGCGGCCAGGCCGAGCAGCTGGACGACCATCCCCTTCACCTGGGACTTCGTCGCGGAGCCACTCCCGGCCAGCGCGCGCTTGACCGACGCATGCGCCAGATCGTGCACCGGCACGCCGTTCGCGCCCGCGGCAAGCGCGAGCACGCCGCGCGCGTGGCCCATCAGCACTGCGGTCTGCGGGTGCTCGTACGACGTCCACAGCTCTTCGACCACCATGCAGTCGGGACGCGTCGCGCGGACCACCTCGACCATCGCGTCGTGCAGCTGCACGAGCCGCTGCGCGAGCGGATGCTTCGGATTCGGCTGCAGCACGCCGCCCTCGATCAAGCGCAGCGCACCGTCACGCACCTCGACGACGCCGTAGCCCGTCGTGCGCAGGCCCGGGTCGACGCCGAGGATGCGCCGCACGTTCACTTTTCGCCGGCGCGCATGACGGTGAGGTTGACCACCTCGCCGGGCTTGGAGGGCGACGTGGCTTCGGGCTCGGTACGCACGACCTGGCCGTCTTGCAGCGAGCTGTCCGGGGTGTATGCGATGTTTCCGATCTGATACCCCTGCTCGATGAGGGCGCGTTTCGCGTCGTCGAGCGACATCCCGGCGACATCGGGAATGTTCCCCGAGACGCTGATGTAGATCGTCACCGTCGAGCCCTTCTTCGCCTGTTTGCCGGCCGGCGGCTGCTGGATCGAGATCTTCCCCGTCGGATTCGCCGCCTCGACGTTGTACGCGCGCGCCACGTTGAAACCGGCGGCCGCAAGCGCCGCCTGTGCACCCGCCGCGTCGCTGCCGACCACGTTCGGAACCTCGACAGTCAATGCGCCCGTGCTGACGATCACCGAGACGTCGGAGTTGGGCGCGGCCGTCGATCCCGGTTGCGGATCCTGCGATGCGACGACGCCGGCCGGGATCGAATCGCTCTCGGTCCGCTGCGCGACGACGAGCCGCAGACCGAGCGGCGCCAGACGCGCGCGCGCATCTTGTTCGGTCATCGTGACGACGTCGGGGACCGCTATCGGCTTCGTGCCCTTCGACACGGTCAACGTCACCAGCGAATTCTGCCGCACCGATGTGCCCACGGCCGGGTTGACGTCGACCACCTGCAACGCCGGCACCTTGGCGCTGTACGCTTCGACGACTTTGTAGCGCAGCTTCGCGTCCTGCAGCCTGCGCTGGGCGTCGTCGCGGTTGTAGCCCTTGACGTCGGGGACGTTCACGTGCGGTAGCCCGCCCGAGACGACGAGCGTGACGAGCTCGTTCTTGGCGAGTTTCGTCCCCGCCGGCGGGTCCTGGCGGATGACCTGGTCCTGCGGGACGCCCTCGCTCTGCTCGTACGTCACCTTCGACAGGAGCCCGAGTCCCAAGAGCTGCTGCTGCGCCTTCACAGCGCTCTGGCCTTGGAGATCCGGCACGTCGATCGTCTTGGCCGGCCCGCCGAACCCGCGCAGCGCGAAGAAGCCGATCAGGATCGCGGCCACCAGGAGCACCGCATAGGCGATCCAGCGCCGGTCCGGTGCGGGCTGCACGTAGTCCGTCTGCTCGGCCGCCCACGACTCCCGCGTCTCCGGGTGGTCGGGCGCGACCGAACGGCGCGGCGGTGGTTTCGGCACCGTGACCGTGCCGAACCGGGAGGTCGGTGCATCGGCGAAGTCGTCCGCACCATGGGTGACGTTGGGCCGCTCGCGGGCCTCGCGCAGCGCGCTGGCCAGCTCGGTCGCCGATGAGAACCGCTCGGCGGGGTCCTTGCGCAGGAGCTTCCCGACGATCGAGGCGACCGCCGGGCTGACCCCGGTCGTCGCGGGATCGATCGGTTTGGGCGCTTCGGAGACGTGTTTGAGCGCGACGGCGACCGGGTTCTCGCCGCTGAACGGCAGCGCGCCGGTGAGCATCTGGTACAGAACGACGCCGACCGAGTAGAGGTCGCTGCGCTCGTCGATGTCGTGTCCTTGCGCCTGCTCGGGCGAGATGTACGCGACGCTGCCCATCACCATCCCCGGCTGCGTCACGCCGAGCGTGTGTTCCGAGACGGCGCGCGCGATCCCGAAGTCGCTCAGCTTGACGACGTCGTCCTTGGTGACCAGGATGTTCGCCGGCTTGACGTCGCGGTGCAGCAGCCCCTGGCGGTGAGCGTAGGCGAGACCGCTCGCGATTTGGATCGCATAGTCGACGGCGACCGGTTCGGGCAGGACGCGCTCGTCGCGCATGATATCGCCGAGCGTCGCGCCGTCGACCAGCTCCATCACGATGTAGTACGAGTGGTCTTCGCTCCCGAAGTCGTAGACGTTCACGATGTTCGGATGGGAGAGCTTCGCCGCGGACTGCGCCTCGTACGAGAAGCGCTTGACGAAATCGTCGTCGCTCGCATACTGTTCGCGCAACACCTTGATCGCGACCCGCCGGCGCAGCAGCGTATCGGTGCCGACGTAGACGTTCGCCATCCCCCCGTTGCCGAGGGTTCCGTCGACACGGTACCGGTTATTGAAGATGCGCTCGGCGGAGGATGGGTTCACGGTCGCCTGTTAACTTCGCTGGCGGGCGAGGGCGACCCGCAGGACGTCGCGAGCGATCGGGGCGGCATAGGTTCCACCGTACCCGACGTTCTCGACCACGATCGCCACCACGACGCGCGGCGCCTCCGCCGGTGCGAAGGCGACGAACCACGCGTGCGAGCGGCCGTGCGGGTTTGTCGCGGTCCCGGTCTTCCCGGCGACGGTCACGCCGGGGAGTTGAGCGGCCGTCCCGGTCCCGCGCTTGACGACCTGCACCATCAGGTCGCGCACCTCGTGCGCGGTCTCGGCGGTGATCGGCTGCGCGATCGTCTCGGGACGCGTCGCGATCCCGGTCTCGCCGCCGGCGATGCGGCGCACCAAGTACGGCCGCGGGGTGGTGCCGTCGCGTGCGACCGTCGCACCGATCAGCGCCATACGCATCGGCGTTACCAAGAGCGAGGCCTGGCCGAAGCCGAGCTGCGCGAGGATCCCGGCGTAGACGTCTTTCTTGGCCGGGAGGCGATCGTGCGTGACCGGGAGATCGAAGGCGACCGGCTGGCCGAGCCCCCATTTGGCGGCGTATTCGAACCATGTATCGACGCCGATCTTCAGGGCGATCTTCGCGAAGTCGACGTTCGAGCTGAGCGCGAACGCGCCGGCGAGATCTTGCGTCCCGGTCGTCTCCTCTTCGTCGTTGTGCACGGTGAAGTTCCCGATCGTGAGCCCGCCGTCGTCGCTGAACGTCGACTGCGGCGTCACGACCCCGGCGTCGAGCGCGTCGGCCGCCGTCACGATCTTGAAGGTCGAACCGGGTGGATACAGACCGGCGGTCGAGCGGTCGAGCAGCGGCGAAGCGGGGTCTTTCAACAGCGTCGTCCAGCGCGCATCGAGCCCGTTGGGGTCGTAGCTCGGGAACGACGCGAGCGCGAGAACCGCACCGGTGCGCGGGTCGAGGACGATGCCGGCGGCGCGTGCGTGGCGCGAGAGCCCGGCGACGAGGGCACTCTGAATCGTGAGGTCGAGCGTCGTGACGACGTCGGCGCCGCGAGCCGCCGCCTCGTTGCCGGCGACGATCTGGCGCAACTGCGTGAGCGGGTCGACCGCGTCGGTGTGCGCGGTGAGGACGCGATCGAACGCGTCCTCGAGTCCCGCGGTTCCGTAGCGTGACGAAGCGTAGCCGACCGCTTGTGCGACGAGCGCACCTTGCGGATACACGCGTTTCCCGCCGCGCGTCACCGCCAGCGGCGTGCCGTTCGACGCCAAGATCGTGCCGCGCCCGGTGGCGATCTGACTGTGCCGGGGATTGTACTGGTTTTCCGCCAGCTTTGGCCCGACGACGACCTGCACCCAGAACTGGCGCAGCGCGAGCAGGACGAACAGCCCGACGAAGATCGCGCCAAGGCGCGAAATCGCCCGATCGGTCACTCGGGGGGTGCGGGCGGTGCGCTTCGCTCGCGGAGCAGCGTGTAGCCGCCGCTGGTGCGCACGGCGAGGTGTGGGTGGGCCGGGTCGGCCGCGATCGCCTCGTTCAGAAGCCGGTGCGCGAGCTCGTCCTCGAGACCGTCGATCGCGACGACCGCATCGACGGCGACGTCCTCGAGCAGCGGTCCCGCGACGTACGCGGCCGCCGGGATCGTCTCCCACAACCGCTCTTCGTACGGCGCCTCGCGCCATGGGCCGCGCTTCCCGAAGACGGTGGCATGGTAGTCCCACGCGCACAACCGCCGCTCGTTCCAGACGAAGTGATCGCGCACGCAGCTGCGGCGGCAGATCGCGCACTGCACGAGCGATTCCGGCGCGTGCGTAAAGGCATCGAGGATATCCTCGGGCAGGTCTTCCGGATTGACGACCGTGTCGTCGCCGAGGGCTTCGGGGACGGGAGCCGACCAGCCGATCCGGGCAAGCAACTCGAGTTCGCGCAGCGACGATACGAACGACCGCTCGTCGGAGGGATCGAAGGTTTGATCGGTCCAGCCCGCGAGGTTGTCGGCAGCAACGCCGACTCGCTGCCAGTTCTCACCGAGGACGGCCCCGATCGGCGTCCAGGCGAGCGGAACGAGCCACGCGGTCACCTGCCGGTTCTCGGGGACGAGGCTCGACGTGAACGCGAGCGTGCTCGCGTTGCCGCCGAGCACGTACGCCCGCGCCTCACTCTTGGGCGCTGGGTCGACAACGTTCGGCATGCTCACCGGCCCGGCGTACGGCGCCGCGCGGGTATGCTCCCGCTACCGAGAAGGCGCCCAGGGATATCGGCCTCAGGCCGTTAGGGTGAAGACAATCCGGAGACCCGCTCATGCGGTGATCAGCGCGTAGACTCCCACCAGCGCGACGAAGGCGCCGCTGAGGACCTCGCCGTACCGTTCGAGCGGTCCGAGCGAGACGCGTTGCAGGCCGGCGATCGCGAAGGACGACGTGGTGACGTATGTCGCGATGGTCGAGAGTGCGAAGACGCCCGCCATCAACCCGATCAGCGCCGGTCCGTACGTCGAAGCGGCGAAGAACGCCGGAATCCCCTCGATCATCGGCGACGAGCCCAGAATGAGCAAGAGCGCGGTTCGGCCGGCCACCGCGTGGTCGTGTTGGTGCATGACGGCGACCCCGCCCTCGACCGCATGCCAGTCCTCTGCGTGATGTTCGTGCCAGTGGACGTGCTGCGTCGCATCCTCGTGACGGTGCACGTGCGCGTGCGCCATGTGCGAATGGCCGTGATCGTGCCCCTCGCGCAGTTCCCGCCAGCCCGAGTATCCGATCCACGCGCCGAACGCGATCAGTGCGACCGCGGCGACGACGTTGACGGCGTGCCCGTAGCGAACGGCGAGCGAGGCGCCGACCGCCCACAGGACGAGGCCGAGAACCAGCGTCGAGGCAACGTGGCCGAAGCCGGCGATCGCTGCCGCGCGCGCGGTGCGGACCACCGACCAGCCCTGCTGCCGGCCGACGACGACGATCGGCGCCCAGTGATCCGGAACGAGGGTGTGCAGGACGCCGACGGCGGCGACCGTCGCGACCAGAAGCGGAGCCGTCATGGTGTCGCCCCTTTACCCCCTGCGCGGGACGATCGCTAGGCGAGCTTTCCGGTGTATGACTCCAGCAACTCCCAAGGCGTCGCGCCGAACTCGGCCTTCCAGCGCTTGTAGAAATCCGAGAGCTTCGCGCGCATCGAGGCACGGTCCGCAGCGCCGAGGGTGTTCACCGCCATCCCTTGCGACTGCAGTTTGCCGATCAGCGTGTCGTTGAGCTTCATCACGTCCTTGCGCTGACGATCGGTGATCGTCGAGGCGTTCCGGGTGACGATCCCCTGGATGTCGGACGGGAGCTTACTCCACCACTCGTTTTCCGCGAGCAGCCAGTAGCCGCCCCACATGTGGCCGCTCAGGCTCAGGTTCTTCTGCACTTCGAAGAAGCGCGCGAACTCGATGTTCGCCAGCGGGTTCTCCTGACCGTCGACCACCCGCGTCTGCAGCGCCGTGTACAATTCGCTGAAGTTCAGTGGAGTCGGCGCCGCGCCGAGCGACTTGAACACGTCAAGGGCCATCCGGCTGTTCGGCGTGCGAATCTTGAAACCGCTGAGATCGCTGGCCGTCTTGATCGGTTTCGTGCTGGTCGTGATCTGGCGCAACCCGTTCTCCCAGATCTTGTCGAACGCGTGGATCCCCTTCGCTGCGATCTCGACGCGAACGTGGGCGCCGAGCTTACCGTCGAAAGCTTTGAAGGCGGTCGCCGAATCGGGGAACGCATACCCGACGCTTTGGATCGCGGCGACCGGTACGACCGCTTCGAGGATCCCGCCGTCGAGCGTCATGACCTGCAGCGCGCCGGACCTCAGCTGCTGCAGCATCGCCGTATCGCCGCCGAGCTGGTTGTTCGGGAACACCGTGACGTCGAGGCGCCCGTTGGTGTCCTTGCGAACCGCGTCCCAGAGGTCTTTCATCGCGATGCTCAGCGGGTGATCGACCGGCTGATTCGTGCCCGCCTTGCCGCTGAACTCGGCGGCCCTCGCCGGCGAGCGGACGAATCCGATCGTCGCGAACGCCGCAGTCGACGCAGAGATGAACGCGCCGCGCGTCTTGCCGATCATGGTTGCCTCCGGGATCAGGGTGATGCCAGTTGACGAGGAGTAGCCTACGGCGATTCGGCAATCCTCTCGAATGGCTTCCGCTCTACCACCGCTGCACGGCGTGCGCGTCGTCGAGGTCGGCAACTTCATGGCCGTCCCGTTCTGCGGGATGCAGCTCGCCGATCTGGGCGCCGGGGTCGTGAAGGTCGAAAACCCGAGCGGCGGCGATCTGACGCGTGCTGCCGGACCGTTCCTGGACGGCGAGAGCTCGAATTTCATCCGGCTCAACCGCAACAAGCGCAGCCTCGCGCTGGACCTGAAGGCGCCCGAGGGGAAGGTGCTTTTCCGGCGGCTGGCCTCGAGCGCCGACGTCGTGATCGAGAACCTGCGTCCCGGCACGATGGACGGCTTGGGCCTCGGGTACGGTGTGCTCTCGGCGGCGTCGCCCCGGCTGATCTACCTGGCCGCGA
Source organism: uncultured candidate division WPS-2 bacterium (assembly GCA_937910425.1). Taxonomy (GTDB): domain Bacteria; phylum Vulcanimicrobiota; class Vulcanimicrobiia; order Vulcanimicrobiales; family Vulcanimicrobiaceae; genus Vulcanimicrobium. The sequence goes on along the minus strand of CALEOJ010000341.1, from coordinate 4,668 downwards.
CCGGCTTCGGCAACGACGGCCCGTACGCGCACCTGGCCGGGCTCGACATCATCGCGCAGGCGATGTCGGGGCTAATGAGCATCACCGGCGAGCCCGGCGCGCCGCCGGTGAAGGTCGGGGTCCCGATCGCCGACCTCACCTGCGCGCTCTACGGAACGATCGCGGTGCTTGCCGCGCTGCGAGCGCGCGACCGCGACGGTCGCGGTCAGTTCATCGACGTCTCGCTGCTCGAATCGGCGGTCTCCCTCGCGGTTTGGGAGGCGGGGCGCTACTTCGCGACCGGCGAGATCCCGAAGCCGTCCGGCTCGGCGCATCAAGCGATCGCGCCGTACCAGGCGGTACGCTCGGCCGACGGCTGGTTCACCTTCGGCGCCAACACGCAGCCGCATTGGCTCCGCTGCTGCGCGGTGTTCGAGCTCGAGGATCTCACCCGCGACGAGCGTTTCGCCAGCAACGAGCGCCGGCTGGAGAACCGTGACGCGCTGATCGCCGCGATCGAGGCCGTCACCGTCACGCAGCCGTCGGCGTACTGGACGGAGCGGCTCGGCGCCGCCGGCCTGCCGCGGCAGATCGGCTCGCCGATGCGGTTCTCGGCAACGCCGGCGCGCATCGAGCGCGCCGGCCCGCTCCTCGGCGGCGATTCCGCGGAGGTGCTGCGCGGGATCGGCGTCTCCGATGAGGAACTGGCGCGGCTCGTGCGCGACGGCGTGACGGTGCAGGCATGATCCGCGTCGAGCGCCGCGAGCGCGGCATCGTGTGGGTCGTCGTCGATCGGCCCGAGGCGCGCAACGCGATGACGTTCGCGATGTGGCGGCGGCTGCGCGAGATCGCCGTCGAGCTCGCGGCCGACCCGTCGCTGCGCGCGGTCGTGCTGACCGGCTCCGGCGACGCGGCGTTCGTCGCCGGTACCGACATCGCCGAGTTCCGTGCCTTCCGCGGTGCCGACGACGGCGTCGCGTACGAGGCCCGGATGCACGCCGTCGTCGACGCGCTCGAAGCGATGCCGGTCCCGATGATCGCCGCGATCGCGGGCGCGTGCACCGGCGGGGGCGTGAGCATCGCGGCGGCGTGCGACCTGCGGATCGGCGCGCCCGGGACCCGCATCGGCGTCCCGATCGCACGCACGCTGGGGAACTGCATCTCGCTGCGCAACATCGCACGCGTCGGCGAGCTCATCGGGCTCGACAAGGTCAAGACGCTGCTGCTGACCGGCGCGCTGCTCGGCCCGGACGATGCGCTCCGGCTCGGTTTCCTCACCGAAGTCGTGTCCGACGCAGGCGACTTGCACGCGCGGGCGCAGGAACAGGCCGAAGCGATCGCCGCGCTAGCGCCGCTGACGCTGCGCGCCAGCAAGGAGATGGTCCGCCGGCTGCGCGCAGCCGCCGTGCTCCCGGACGACGAGGATCTCATCCGGCTCTGCTACGGCAGCCGTGATTTCCGCGAAGGGCTCACGGCGTTTCTCGACAAGCGGCGCCCGCATTGGACCGGCGAATAGCGCTGCGCGTCAGGGTCGCTGCGCGAGTTTGTTCTTCAGCTCGAGGACGAAGTACTCACCGCGCACCACCTGCACGTCGGTGATCAGCACGACCCCCGAGCGCCCGTCGAGCAGCGGCAGCACCGCGTCGAGGATCGGGTCGACGTGGTCGAACGTCACCACGGTCACCAGCAGGACCAGATCGCCGTCGCGTGGCCCGCGATGACCGAACCCCGTGCAGTCCGGGATCACGGTGTAGCCCGTCGCGTGCTCTTGCAGGACACCGCGGATGCGCTCGACCTGGTCGCGCTCGAGGACGATCTCGAGCCGTTTCATCGTGTTCAGAATGCGGCGGCGCATGGTGCCTCATTCAAGACCGGCCGCGTGAATCCGCGTGCCGAGCAGCCCGGTTAGCCGGCAGGGTGGGCGGCGATCGCCTCCTCGTGGCGCCGGATCGCGGGATCTTGCGTTCCGTAGCGCAGCGCTTTCGCGATCGCGCGCCGGGCGACGTCCCAGTGACCGGAGCGCGCGGCGGCCCAGGCCAGCGTGTCCTCGGCGTAGATGTCGTCTCGCACGCCGAGCTCGCGCCGGGCAATGTCGTAGGCGTGATCGACGCGGACGCCGTGATCGGCCTCCCACAGCGCGACCAGCCGATCGTTCACGTGCAGCGCGTCGCCGATCCGCGCCACGGCGAGGAGTTCGTCGCGGGTCGCCGCCGCGTCGACGGTCTCGCCGCGCGCCGCCTGGGCATCGCCGAGCAGTCCGAGCACCTCGGGGTTCGGCTGCACCATGACCGCACGCTTCGCAACGGCTTCGGCGGCCGCGGGATCGCCGTGCGCCAGCGCGACGCGGGCGGCGATCGTGAGCGCACGCACGTGGTCGGGAAAGATCGCCAGCGCCTCGTTCGCGGCGCGCCCGGCAGCGTCGGTGTCGCCCGCTTCGAGTGCGAGCTCGGCAGACCGCGCGTGCAGCCACGCGCGGCGCTCCGCGGGGGTGTCGTAGATCGCGTCGGCGCGGCGCATCGCGCGTTCGACGTGGGCCCGAGCATCGGCGAGACCGCCGGTCTCCTCTTCGAGCGGGAACTTGAACGAGAACGGCGCCTTCGGCGATGCGCCCGCGGTCTGATAGTTGCGGTCGGGCAGGAAACTGAAGAATTGGAACAGGTCGAAGAAGAACGGATCGGCGCGCGGTCCTACGAAAACGCGCATCCCGTTCGCGAGCGCTGCGGCGCTCGTTCCGTGCGCGATCTTGAACTGATACAGCACGGCGGGATCGAGCGCGGCCTGCGAAGCGTTGGCAGGGGTCAAGAGCGGGCTGACGTCCATCTGCAGCACGACGTTGCTGGGATTGTCGCCGGCCGGATAGACGAAGACGTCGGTAGGGTGCGTCTACACGGTAGACGGATTCACGCGTTCTTTGGATTGCCGCAGTGAGAGATCGATCGGTGCTGCTGCGCCCGAGAGGACGTCGGGCGCGCCGCGGCGCGTCTGGAAAAACAGGAACGTGAAGACGGCGAGCAGCGCGATCACGAGCGTCGCGCTCACGGTCAGGTCGCCGACCGGCGACTTCCAGCCGAGCACTTGGGCGATCTCGTAGAGCGCGACGATCACCGCAAGGACCGTGACGGCGGCGATCCACACCCGCATGATCGCGGGCAGGCGGTCGGAGCGGTACGAGATCAGCCGATGGACGAGGACCGAGTCCAGCGTGTCCGTGCAGATCATCCCCACCGAGAACATCCCGCCGACGATCAATGCTCCGGCGATCCCGTGGCCGGCGCCGAATGCGGCCGCGTACGCCGCGATCTGGCTCGACGTCTCGAAGCCGAACCCGAAGAGCAGCCCGATCGGAATCGCGAGCAGCGCGCTCGACCCCTCGCGCAGGCGCCTCGGCAGCAGCGACGTCTTCGCGCCCGCGACCCGCGTGCCGCCCGTTCGCAGCGTGCGCACGTTCATCGCGGCGACGAGCAGCAGCACGACGATCGAGACCCAGGTACCGATCAGCTCGATCGCGGCGCCGTGCGCCGAGAAGCGGGCTCCGAGTAAACCGACCAGCGCGGAGATCGCCAGGATCATCACGGTGTGCCCGCCGGCGAAGAACGTGCCGACGAACCGGCTGAGCAGCGGGGTTTTCACGTAGGCGTTCCGCGTGACGTTGTCGATCGCCGCGAGGTGATCGGGATCTGCTCCGTGGCGCATGCCCAACACGAAGACGGTGAACGCGCCCAGGGCGATCACGCGTGGGCCTCCGCCGGACGCTGATGCTGATGCCACGCGAGCGCGTATCCGACGATCGCGAGCAACACGAGCCCGGCGGTGAGCGGGACCGGCACACTGATTCCTTGCGCGGCGAAGCCTTGCCCCACCATCACCGCACCGACGGTCGCGATGACGAACGAGGTGGCCAGCGGCGCGAAGCGCGCCGCCCGATCGAACTGCGGACGCGCGACGAGCCAGGCGGCGCTCCGCACGACAGCGACCCCGAGCACCGTCAGGACCGCCGCGAGCCCGACGCTGAACGCGACGATCAAGGCCAGGCCGTAGCCGACGCGGTTCTGCGCGATGGCGGCGAGCAGCACGACGAACGCGGCCGGGCAGGGAGCGATGTTCCCGCTCGCCGCCGCGACGACGGCGCTGCGAAACGTCAGCGGTGCCGTTCCGGGGATCGCGTGGGCGCGAGCGTGCGCCGCGTCGTCAAGATGGTCGTGCGAGTGGCCGGGTTCGTGCACGTGATCGTGCGCGTGGGGATGCGCGTGGGGGTGAGCGTGGACGTGGGCGTGCGCGAACGGCAGCCGGCGCCGGACTTCGCGCGCGAGGGCGCGCCCGCCGATGATCGTCACCACGATCCCCGACCCCAGCGTGATCCACGGATAGACATGCTCGGTGACGATCCAGTGCGCCGCCGCCAACACGACGAGGCCGAGCGCGAGCACGCCGGCCGTCTGGGCGGCGGTCAAAGCGGAAGCGAGGATGAGCGCTTGTCGCGGCGCGGCACGCGCGCCGACGAGCGAAACGGCGAGCAAGGTCTTGCCGTGACCCGGCTCGAGCGCATGCAGCCCGCCGAGCGCGATGGCGAGCAGCAGCGCACCGATCACGACGAGCGGATTCGCCGCCCCTTTCGCCAGCGCGTCGGAGAGCGGGTTCGCGCGCGCCAGCGACCGGCTCGGCGGCTCGGCGGCGTCGGCCGCCTCGACC
>CALEOJ010000340.1 GCA_937910425.1 uncultured candidate division WPS-2 bacterium | reverse complement strand
GCGTGTTCGAGCGCGGCATCCGCGGAGACCGGCGTGCCGTTCGTCAGCACCGCCAGCGGGACGCCGTGCCCGGCGAGCGCGCGCAGTGCCGGCGCGACGTCGCCGTACGCCGGCATCGTCCGCCAGGCTTCGACGAGCGAGGCGCGCTGCTGCACGTCGAGCGCGACCGCGCGCTGCGCGCAGGTGTGCTCGAGCGCGAGCGCGGTCAGCTCGTCGAAGTCGCGGTAGCGCTGCGCCAGCGATGAAAGGAACGAGTACTCGAGCTGCTTTCGGCGCCAGTCCGCGACGAACGCCGCCGCGTCGCCGACACCCGCGGCGTCGACGTGCACGGCCATCGACTCGATCGTCAAGATCGTGCCGTAGAGATCGAAGACGACGGCTCGAACGGCCATCGCTACGTCCGTCCCGCGATCGTACGTTCGAGGAAGCGCAGCACGCGGGTGAGCGGGAAATCGCGCTCGACGAGCGGTTTCGTGAGGATCGTGCGCAGCCCGACGAGCTTGGCGCCGAGCACGTCGGTGAAGAGCTGGTCGCCGATGACGATCGTCGCGCCGCGCGGCGTGCCGAGCAGCTTGAGCGCCCGCAGGAACGCAAACGGCAGCGGCTTGAGCGCGTTCGAGACGACCGGAATCCCGAGCTGCGCGCCGACCGACGCGACCCGTTCGGTGAAGTTGTTCGAGACCAGCACCAAGGCGAAGCCGCGGTCCCGGGCGCCGGCGACCCATTCGGCGACGCCCGGCGCCAATTCGGGCCGGCGATAGGCGCAAACGGTGTTGTCCAGGTCGACGACGATCCCGCGGACGCCCGCCTCGGCCAGCAGATCGAGCGAGACAGCCGTCAGGGTGTCGGCGTGATGGTCGGCCCGGAACCTCTCCACGCTATCCCCGGTTCCGTCCACAGCCCGCTCACCCCGCTCGCCGCGAGTGCACATGGCCTGCTTGCCACCCTCCACAGAAAAGAAAAAGTCGTCCCCGCCCATTCACAAGGTCCCCGGATCGCAGTACAATATCTAGTACATCCCGGCGGGAATAGGCACAAGCGATTGTACCCAAGCCCGTTCTGGGGCGTGCTAGGGATTGACGAAATCGAACAGACGTTCGATAATTTCTGGTCCCCGCACACCGCTTTCACCGCGACCAAGAGGACGCAGCCGGCATGAAGTTCTCGCGCACCTATTCCGCCCCCGGCGAACCCTACGCCGGAATCGATTTCGAGCCGCGAACCTCGCGGATCGCCAACCCCGACGGCAAGGTTGTTTTCGAGCTGAAGGACATCGACATCCCGACCGGCTGGAGCCAGGTCGCGACCGATATTCTCGCTCAAAAGTATTTCCGCAAGGCCGGCGTGCCGACTGCCACCGTGCGCGTCCCCGAGGACGGCGTCCCGGCGTGGCTGTGGCGTTCGGAGCCGGCCTCCGACGCGACCTTCGTCGGCGAGACCGATGCGCGCCAAGTGTTTCATCGCCTTGCCGGCTGCTGGACGTATTGGGGCTTCAAGCACGACTACTTCGACAACGAGTTCGAAGCGCGCGCCTATTACGACGAGATGTGCGCGATGCTCGCCCGCCAGATCGGTGCTGCAAATAGCCCCCAGTGGTTCAACACGGGCCTGCACTGGGCGTACGGGATCGCGGGACCGGCCCAAGGCCACTACTACATCGACCCCAAGACCGCCCAGCTCATGGAGTCGACGTCGGCGTACGAGCACCCAGCTCCTCATGCGTGCCTTCCGTATAGAGCGCTTGTCTCGACGCCCGATGGTCCGGTCCCGATCGGCGAGATCGTCGAACGGAATCTCATTGGACTAGCGGTGTACGATATGGCCGGCACAACGAACGTGCTCGCCGTGAAGCACAACGGGGTCAAGCGTGTCGTGCGCGTTCGACTCTCCGGTGATAAGTCGATCGACGTAACGGCCGACCACATCGTGCTCGCTCGGCGCTCGCCGAACCACGCGTATCAATGGCTCGGCGCCGGTGATCTCGGCCCCGGCTGGTACGTCATCGAGCGCAGCGACTTCGCGATGTCGTTCGCCCAACGCACCGCGGCATTCGATGCGCGAGCCGGCTCGATGCGAACCCTTGAAGCGCCGCCAAAGCACGACCTGCTCGGGACGGTCGACGTTCGAGTGCTCGGCGTCGACCATGTCGGATTCGAAGATGTCTACGACATCGAGACCGAGTCGCATACATTCCTCACGAACGACATTATCGTTCACAACTGCTTCATCCAGAGCGTGAGCGACGATCTCGTCAATGAGGGCGGGATCATGGACCTTTGGGTTCGTGAAGCGCGCATTTTTAAGTACGGATCAGGTACGGGCTCTGACTTCTCCAACATTCGCGGCGAAGGTGAAAAGCTGTCTGGCGGTGGCACGTCGTCGGGATTGATGTCCTTCTTGAAGGTCGGCGATCGCGCTGCCGGTGCGATCAAGTCCGGCGGCACGACGCGGCGCGCTGCAAAGATGTGCGTTCTCAAACTTGACCACCCTGACATCGAAGAGTTCATCACGTGGAAGGTGACGGAGGAGCAGAAAGTCTCCGACCTGGTCGCCGGTTCGATCACGTGCGAGAAGCATCTGAACGCTATCATGAAGGCCGCGACCGACGCGAAGGTGCCGGAATCCGCGCGCCTCGACCCGACGTACAACACCGGGCTGAAGGCCGCGATGCGTGCGGCGTTGGGCGCCGGAATCCCGCCGGCAAACATCCAGTACGCGCTCGACTACGCGAAGCAAGGTTACAAAGAGCTGAAGATCGAGACGTACGACACGAACTGGGATTCGAAGGCGTACGGAACCGTCTCCGGCCAGAACTCGAACAACTCGGTCCGCATCCCGAACGAGTTCTTTGCACGACTCGACGCGGGCCAGACGTGGGATCTCATTCGGCGCACTGACGGCCGCATCCATAAGACCTTGCCCGCAGCCGACCTCTGGGAAAAGATCGGGCTCGCCGCATGGCAGTGCGCCGATCCCGGCGTGCAATACGATACGACACTGAACGAGTGGCACACGTGCCCGGTTGATGGGCGTATCAATGCAAGCAACCCCTGTTCCGAATACGTCTTCCTCGACGACACCGCGTGTTTCGCGCCCGAGACGCGCATCAGCACGCCGCATGGATTGCGGACGGTCGAAGAACTGTACCTCGCACAGCAGAGCGGACAGCATGTCGTCGTCACCACCGATCTGCATGGCGAGAACGACCATCGGCGCATGACGTCGCACCGCCCCGCGTACGTGACGAAGGTCGGCGTGCGTGACGTCTATCGGATGACGCTCAAGGACGGCCGTCAGATCCGCGCTACGGCGGACCATCGTTTCCTGGCGAACGAAGGAACGTGGAAGCGGCTCGATCAGATCGTTCCGGGTGAGGATCGCGTCGCGATCCGCGAAAGCGGCAACCCGATCGCGTTCTCTTCGCCGGAAACCGACGCAAAGCGCTGGCAAATGCTGGGCTGGCTTAGCGGCGACGGTGTCTTCTCGAAGGATACCGTAGCGCTCGTCTTCGGCCCCACAGAGGGTGCGACGGCGATCGCGATGACCGAGCAGCTCAACGAGTTGAAGGCCGCCGCCGCGGGCGACGCGGACGTGCGCCTTTCGACGGTTGGGGTTCAGCGCAGCGGCGTGATGCAAGTGACGACGTCACAAACCTCACTCGTCAAGTACCTCGAGAATCGGTATGGCTTCCGTCAGGGAACCGCAATCACGAAAAACGTACCGTCGACGATTCACGCGACGGCCGATGATCTCAAGGTCGCGTATCTCCAAGGCCTGTTCTCGGCGGACGGCTGCATCCTGGCGAATAAGTCAGGCATCGAGCCAGAGGTAATGCTCGCGTCATCTTCTCCAGAGATGCTTCGCTCGGTTCAACTGCTGTTGTCGGATATTGGCGTCACCTCGCGGATTGCGTGGATGCACCCCCAAGGTCGGAAGAACCCGCAAGGTCAGCTCCATGTCTACAATCAGCAAGCGCGCAAGTTCTTGGCGCTCGTGGGTTTCCCGTGTTCGGAGGCCAAACACAAGAAGGCCGAACAAATCCTTGGGCGCCCGTTCCTCGGCGCGCTTAAAAACCCGCGTGCACCGAAGGTCGTCTCGATCGAGCGCGCCGGCACCACGACGGTCTACGACGTTACCGAGCCGGCAACGCGCTCGGTGATCGTCGAGGGCATGATCGCTCATAATTGCAATCTCGCCTCGCTCAATCTCGCAACCTTCCTCGACGAAGCGGGACACTTCGACGCGCGCAAGTTCGCCGATGCGTGCCGAATCTGGACGTTCACGCTCGAGATCAGCGTCCTCATGGCGCAGTTCCCGAGCGCCGAAATCGCGCGGCGTTCCTACATGTATCGCACGCTCGGCCTAGGGTACGCGAATATGGGAACGCTGCTGATGCAGCTCGGTTTGCCGTACGATTCCGAAGAAGGTTTCGGATGGTGCGCCGCGATCTCGGCGCTGATGACGGGCATGGCGTACAAGACGTCGGCAGAGATGGCGCGCGAGCTCGGGCCGTTCCCCGGTTACGATCGCAACGCCGAGCACATGGGCCGCGTGCTCCGCAATCACCGTCGCGCTGCGTATACGGTGCCGGCGAACGACTACGAGGAGCTCACGGTCACGCCGACCACGCATCAGCCGACGCTCTTCACGCAAGAAACGTGGGCGCTGGCGCGCTCGACGTGGGACAACGCGCTCGCGATCGGCGAAGTCGCGGGTTATCGCAACGCGCAAGTCACGTGCATCGCCCCGACTGGAACTATAGGCCTGGTGATGGACTGTGACACCACCGGGATCGAGCCGGACTTCGCGTTGGTGAAGTTCAAGAAACTCGCCGGTGGCGGTTACTTCAAGATCGTCAATCAGTCGGTTGAGCCGGCGCTACGCCGCCTCGGCTACAACAACGAGCAGATCGCGGCTATCGAGACGTTCGCCAAAGGCACGAACACGCTCGAAGGCACGCCGCACATCAACAAGGCCACGCTCAAGGCGAAGGGCTTCGACGACGACGCGGTTGCCAAGATCGAGTCGCAGCTACTCGGCGCCTTCGAGATCGGCTTCGTCTTCAACCAGCACGTGCTGGGCGAGGAGTTCTGCCGCGAGAAACTCGGCATGACCACCGAACAGCTCGCTGACTGGAACCACTCGATCCTGCAGGACACACTGGGCTTCAGCCAGTCGCAGATCGAGGAAGCCTCCGACGTGATCTGCGGCCGCATGACGCTCGAAGGCGCGCCGTTCCTCAAGGACGAGCACCTGCCGGTGTTCGACTGCGCGACCCCGTGCGGCAAACACGGCGCGCGGTTCATCCGGCCACTGGCACACGTCGACATGATGGCCGCCGCACAGCCGTTCGTTTCCGGGGCCATTTCCAAAACAATAAATCTTCCGCAAACGGCGACGATCGCCGACGTCAAAGAAGCGTACCGTTACTCGTGGGAAAAGATGATCAAGGCGGTCGCGCTCTACCGTGACGGATCGAAACTCTCGCAGCCGCTCGCGGCGAGCTACGACGTCGGCGCGGAGGACGAACTCGACCAGCCGGTGACGGCCTACGAGGGTCCGATCCAAATCGCGGAGCGCGTCGTGTACCGGTACATCGCGAAGCGCCGGCGCATGCCCGACCGGCGCGGGGGCTATACGCAGAAAGCCGTCATCGGGGGGCACAAAGTCTACCTCCGCACCGGCGAATACGACGACAAGTCGATCGGCGAGATCTTCATCGACATGCACAAGGAAGGCGCCGCCTTCCGCAGCCTGATGAACAACTTCGCGATCGCCGTATCGCTCGGGCTGCAGCACGGGGTCCCGCTCGAGGAATACGTCGACGCGTTCACGTTCACGCGCTTCGAGCCGAACGGTCCCGTCGTCGGCCATGCGAACATCAAGATGGCGACCTCGATCCTTGACTACATCTTCCGTGAGCTTGCAGTGAGCTATCTGGGCCGCTACGATCTCGCGCAAGTCCAGCCATCCCAGGCGCTCGACGCGATGGGGCCCGAGCCGGAGTACGTCGGCGAGGAAGACAGCGGCGAAGTCCATATCATCGCCACCGCCCTTCCGCCGAAGGCCGGTACGCCGGCCACGCCGGCCATCACCACGCGCGTGCTGGAACCGGTCGGCGCCGTCGGATCGGCGGCCGTCGGAACTCCGGCCAAAGGCCAGATCGTCGCCGCGAAGACACGCGAGGCGATCGCGAAGGGCTACAGCGGCGACGCCTGCACGCAGTGCGGTGGCTTCACGCTCGTGCGCAACGGCACGTGCCTAAAGTGCGACAGCTGCGGCACCACGAGCGGCTGTTCGTAGAACCCCCGGATTTTCATCAAACGTTACAACTCCCGGACATCTAGTCGTGTCTGAAGCCGCTCGCTAAGTGGGGTCGCCGGCGTTTCGCCGGCGGCGCCAACCCTTTGCGGTAAGCGTATTTTGAAGCGCGACGCGCGTGGCTTCGCCGGCTCCCGCTCGACTCTTGCGCCATCCTCGCATCACAATAGGCCCAACCGCTCACCCCAACCCTAGGAGCTTTCGAGCGGCCCGGTACGGCCGGAGGTCGCGCCCCGTTAGCTCTTAGTTTGAGTTTGCGGTATCGGCACCCGATCTATAAAGGGAAGGCGTGGAAGACCGGGCGCTTTGCTCTTGAAATCATGGGCCCCGGCGTGTGTACCGTCATCCAAACCGAAGCCGCTGACGGCGAGGTTTGGAAAGCGAACGGAATCGCGCCGGCGGCGATCGACATTCTGCCCTCGCCTCCCGATTCAGCGACACCGGTCCCGCCGGCGTTTGACAATCCGGAGCACAATCCGATCGGCATCATTTCGTGCCGGTTCAGCCTGTATTGGGGCCGCGGCGCCCACGGAACGGTGCGCTTCCGGAATCTCTCGCCACGACCGATCGACAGCATCACGTTCCGCGGTCTGTTCGGCGAGGCCGGCATCGACGTCGTCAAGCGCGGCATCTTCACGCCAGGGGCCTTCGTCAACACCGGGGATATGATTCGGCACGAGCTGCCGGCGAACGTCTATCAGGAGTACGAAACGCTCGACTCGCCGGCGAGCTGCGTTGCGGTCAGCGTGCACTACGTTGATGGTACCGTTTGGCAAAACCCAAGAGTGAGTCCCACGGAGCCCCCGTTCCCCGTTGGTGTCCCGTGACGTATGCCCGAGCTTCCTGACGCGGACCGCGGACATTCACAGCGTCTAGCGGTGCGGAAGACGAGCGCGGCAACCGCGGCGAGAAACGCGGCCCGCGAGAGCGTTACGCGAATGTGCATCCGGGCGCATTCGGACGCCGCTGGCCGGTTCACCTCCGTCTCGCTCGCCGTCTGAACTGGCGCGTGCGAGAGCAGTCCATAAACGATCAAACGTACGCCCCGTACGTAGTGCTCCAGTATTCGTTCGGACATATCGCCGGTGACTGCGGTTAAAGCCGATGCTCGCACCGAGTCGATGTTCGGCGTCCCTGGAGGGCCACAAAGCGTTAGACCGGTGTCGGGGTGAGGCTCGCGTTCGCTCGCGCTGTCCTTAATGACCCAAGGGAGGCATCGCTCGGAGCCGAAGGTGCGGTACAATCTGCTCGAACGAGGAGTTCCTAAGATGCACCGCACGGCGCTCGCCATTGCCGGCTTCGCAGCCGTCGTCCTCGCCTTCACGCCCGAACCGCCGTCGGCCGCGGGCCTCGGGTTCGTCGCAATGGTGAAGTCGACACATCCGATCGCCTATTATCGCCTCACCGGGATGAGCGGGTCGAGCGAGGTCGGTTCCTCGACGTACACGGCCGTCGGCGGCGTCAGCCCGGTCGCCAACGCCTCATTGTGCGCGCCGATCAGCGTCCCCGGCAACCAGTGTACGTTCTTTGACGGCACCTCCGGGTACTTCGACACGTCGCAAATGGGCGGGATACATGGCGCGGGGAGCATCATGGCTTGGGTGCATCTGACCGCTCGGCCGAAGTTGACCGGCCGCATCTCCTACGTCGCCGGGATCTCGCAGAACGGCAACGATTTCGATGTGCAATTCGAGCCGGACAATACCCTCCGATTTTACACCGCTGCCGCACCGTACGTGGCGTACAGCCCGCCCTTGGCGACGTTCGAGGGAGAGTGGCATCTCGTCGTCGCCACCTTGAGCGAGGGCACCGGAGTGCGCGCGATCTATTGGGATGGGAAGCTCGCCAAGAGGGATAGCGGAGGGGGCACACCCGGCAAGACCAACGAGTTCTCGATCGGCGAGAGCAAAATCTTCCATGGACGCTACTTCAACGGAAGCATCAGCGATGTCGCGCTTTGGAACACCGCGCTCACTGAGGACACCGTCGAGAAGATCTACGCATCGCGCTTGAACGCCCCATAGCGTCGGCGGCGTAACCGTCGCGACCGACCGGCCGGTGTGTCGACAGGCTTCGTACGGATTTCGGGTATCGAAGGTCGCAGTATGAAGATGCGTCAGGGGACGATCGCCGCAGCGGCGGTCGTCGTCGGTGTTGCGGCGCTGTCGCCGTATTCGTCCGCAGCCGGACCGGTACCGGCCGCGCGAATTACCGCCGCGCAGGCTGCTGCCGTTACGAAACTCGTTCGCCGGGAGATGGCAACGCAGAAGATCCCTGGCCTTGCGATCGAGGTCGCTGTAGCGGGACGTACCGTCTACGCACGCGGTTTCGGCGTGCGATCCCCCGGCCAGCCCGTCACGAATGCCACGATTTTTCCGATCGGCTCCATCACCAAACAGTTCACGGCGGGCTGCGTCGTGTTGCTCGCTGAGCAGCACAGCCTCGATCTGGACAGTCCGGTGAGCCGCTACCTTCCGAAGGCGCCAAACGGCGAGCGCGTCACGGTCCGCGAGTTGCTCGACCAAACGAGCGGCCTCGCGGACTACACCGAACAGCCGGCCTTGCAAACCGCCGTAGGCAAGGACAAGCTGACGAAGCTCGAGCCGGAACGGCTGCTCGCCATGATCGCGCGGAAGCCGCTGAAATTCAAGCCCGGGACCCGCTTCGAGTATAGCAACACCAACTATCTGCTCGCGGGAATGATCGTCGAGGCAGTCGGCGGCGAACCGTTCGGCACATTTCTACGCGAGCACCTCACGGAGCCCATAGGGTTGCATAGCATGCAGTATCTCGCTACATCCATCCCGGCGGGGTCGAACGTGACACGCGGCTACACCATGAAGGACGAACGCTTCGTCCTGGTGCCGCGAATTACAATGAGCTGGGCGCAGGGAGCCGGCGCGATTGCGAGCGATGCACACGACCTGGTCGAATGGGACGACGCGTTCTTTCACGGCCGGGTCGTTGCGCCGAACTTCGTGCGGACAATGACGACCGCCGTGAAAGAAGATTACGGCTACGGCTGGGTGATCGATCGCCTGCGTGGAGAGCGCATGGTCTGGCACAACGGCGCGCTTCCGGGTGCGCACGCGATGAATGCCTTCTTCCCGCGCTCGAACATGGAGATCGTGGTCCTCACGAACGTCGTGAGCGCGAAACCGGAAGCGATCGCCAAGGAAGTTCGGGCGATCGTTGCCCGCCCGTGAACGGGCCTATGGTGTCGTGATCGACTCTCCCACGACCGGGTAGGTCGGCGACATCCAGGTCGTGCCGTCGGCGAAGTCGACGATCTCCGGGCTCACCACGATCCGGCCAACGGCGAACGCCGGCACCCCCTCTGCGGGCGAGTACATGAACGTATCGCCGTCCCAGCGCCCCTGGATGCCCTCGCAGGCCGAACCGGAGTCGTCGGCCGGCGTCCCGGGCGCGAATTTTCCCCTACTGTCCAGCGTCTCGATCCCGCCGATCTTTCCGGTGCGATCAACGATCGCAAGGTCGACGCGAACACGCTTCACACCGCGCGGGTCGCGGTTGCCGAACACCATGCAGATCTGCTGCGAGCGAAGCGTCTGCGGTAGGGCAGCGAGGACCTGCAGCAAACCGGGACCCGACGGCGGTCCGCCTCCGGTCTGCATCGCGCTTTCGTACCGGAACGCGTCGGTGAGCTCGATCGGCGAACCCGTCATGGCGCGCGTCGTGATGCGCGGCGGACCGGCCGCGACTGCGGCACTGAACGGCGGCGCAACGGGAAGCGTGACGTGATCGCCGGTTTGCGGAACCTGGTCGGTGCGCCACGCGGTGCCGTCGTCGTAGACGATCTCGCGCGCCGAGACCAGAATTGCGGCGACCTCCTGCACCGGGGCGTTCTTGTTCGCGCGATAGACGAACGTCGAGCGAGCCGCCGCTCCGGCGGCACCGAACCCGTGGCAATTGCCGTTTCCGATATCCTGTCCGTTGCTGCCGACCGAGAACGCCGACCGCGTGTCGACCAAGAACTTGCCGCGCGGGTACATGACGTCGACGTCGACGACGGTACCGGTCGCATCGACCAGCGCCAAACTCAGGCCGACCTTCGTGGCCAGGCGCGGACCGTGGTTGACGAACACGACGCAGGCGACGTTCTGCAGGTTGCGCCTGCTGTCGAGCACGTACGACGTTGCGCCCGTGATCTCGATCGCGCTGGGCCGCGCCGGATCGCCGGCGATGAGCGGAGGGAACCCTGCTGCGGCAGCCGGAGCGCCGCTCGCGCACATGGCACCGAGCGCAGCTACGCCAAACCCGATCGTACCCGCGGCACGGGCGAGCGTTATGTTCATCGCAAGGATTCTATCATAGCGAAGCTGGGAGTCGACACTCGGCGCAGCGTAACCTCCGGGTGGGCGAAGAAGCGCTGCGGTCCGTCGATCCCGGCGGGATCGAGGTGTTTTCCAGCGATCTCGATGCGTTTCGCGCCGCGCTCACGGTCGAGAACCGCACCCTCAAGCGCGCGTTGACCGATCCACGCATCATCAGCGGGATCGGCAACGCCTATTCCGACGAAATCCTCCACGCGGCGCGACTGTCCCCGATCCGGCTCACGCGAAATCTCACGCCGCCGGAATGGAAACGCCTCTTCACCGCGACCCGCACGACACTCCAACTCTGGATCGACCGGTTCCGAACCGAGGCGAAGGCGAAGTTCCCGGAGCACGTCACCGCGTTTCACGACGAGATGGCGGCGCACGGCAGGTACGGCAAACCGTGTCCCACGTGCGGAGAAACGATTCGCCGAATCCGCTACGCCGACAACGAAACCAACTATTGCCCGCGCTGCCAGACCGGCGGAAAGATCCTTGCCGACCGCGGGCTCTCCCGGCTCTTGGGGGCAGACTGGCCGCGAACCCTCGAAGAACTCGAGGCGCCCAAACGGTGACCTGCCAAACCGCGCGACGCTAGCTTCCGACGCCCATCGCGCGCTTCACCGCGTCGGTCGTGGCTCGGGCGGTTGGCCTCAGCTGCTCTGCAGCGCGCTGCAGGACCTCACGGACGACCGCGCGATCGCGCACCAGCTCATCGTACCGCTCGCGTATTGGACGCAGCGTCTCGACGAGCACATCGACAAGTTCTTTCTTGAGGTCGCCGTAGCCGCGCGCGTTTGCGAAGTGCGCCTCCGCCTCTGATTGTGTCTGGCCGGTTGCGGCCATATAGATGCCAAGCAGGTTGGTCACGCCAGGTCGGGTGGGATCCACGCGGATCTCACGCCCGCTGTCGGTCTGCGCGGCCATGACGGTCTTTCTGATCTGGTCCGGTGGATCGAGGACACCCACCGCATGATACGAGCCCGGCGCGCTCTTCGACATCTTCTTCGTGGGGTCGTCCAAGCCCATGATCCGCGCGCCTGCCGCGGGAACGGTCGCCTCGGGCAGGACGAAAACCTCGCCGTACGTCGCGTTGAAGCGCAGCGCGAGGTCGCGGGTGAGTTCGATGTGTTGCTTCTGATCCTCGCCGACCGGGACGTGCGTCGTGCGGTAGAGGAGAATGTCGGCCGCCATCAGGACCGGATAGGTGAACAGGCCGACCCGAACCTCGCCTTTTTGCGCCTCGGACTTTTCCTTGAACTGCGTCATGCGATTGAGCTGCCCCACCGAGCCCACGCACGAGAGGTACCACGTCAGCTCGGCGTGCTCGCGCACGTCGCTTTGCACGTACAGCCGCGACTTGGCGGTGTCTATGCCGGCAGCAAGCAGCAGGGTCGCGGTGTCGATGATCTGCACGGCGAGCACCGCGGGGTCTTGCGGCACCGTGAGCGCATGCATGTCGACCAGGCAAAAGATGTTCTCCGCGTCGTCCTGGCCCGCAACCCACTGCTTGATGGCGCCGAAGTAGTTCCCGATATGAATTGTGCCCGTCGGCTGGATTCCGGAGAAGACGACCTTGGAGCGCATAGCCGTCTTGCGTTCGAGGTTGCCGAACACGCGGTCCTTCAACACACGACGGTTTCTATTTGTCCTTCACGAAATACTCGTCGGCTGCGGCCTGCGTCTCTTCGGAGCTCTGCTCTTTCAACTGCTGGTTGATGCCCCACTCGTGACCGAAGGGGTCGGCGATCTTTCCGTAGCGCGCGCCCCAGAAAAGATTCTGCACGGGCATGAGCACGCGCGCGCCGGCGGCCAAGGCGCGCTCGACGAGCACATCTGCGTCATCGACCATGAGCGTGATGCGCACGCATGTTCCGCCCAACGTCTGCGGCGTCTTGCACGTACCACCTTCGCTGTTGTCAAACTCATCGCTGACAAAACATGTGTGCCCGTCCAGAATTATTTCGCCGTGCATGAGCTTCTTGCCGTCCGGAGACATCATCCGGTGTCCCTCTTCAGCGCCAAACACTTCTTTGTAGAATTCGAGAGCCGCAAGGCCGTTCGCGACGACCAAGTGGGGAACGAACTGATCTTTTCGATGCATGTCTGCTCCTCTCACTGCGACGCCGGGCTGGCCATCAGCAGCACCTTGCCGGCGGTCATATGAGCTGCATAGTTCTGAAGGGCTTGGGAAACGTGCTCCAACGGATAGCGTGCCTGAATCTCCGTCTTGAGATCGCCGCCGAGCAATTTCTGAACCTGACTGGTAACACGGAGCTGGCGGAGCAGATTTCGATCGCGCACCCAGTCGGTTAGGTACAAGCCCTCGACAGACTTTCGCTCAAAGATCAGCGACGCTATCTGAATCTGTACCGGCGCGTCCGATAGCGCTCCATAGACGATCAAACGGCTCCCCTTGGGTTGCGCGCGCAGTATTCGTTCGGGCATATCGCCGGCGACTGCGTCAAAGCCGATGCTCGCGCCAAGTCGATGGCACTGATCGCGCAGCTCGGCGTCGAACTCCGGAGCACTACTGTCCAGTACGTGCTCCGCGCCCATCTCTTGCAGGAGACGGACCTGCTCGGCACGGCGCACGACGTTGATCACGGGGATCGAGAACCTCCGCGCAAGCCGTATCACCATCTTCCCCAGAGCGCTAGCCGCCGCGGTCTGAACCACGGATCGATGGCGCCCACGCCGCGCCTCATCCATGAGTGCCCATGCCATCAGCGGGTTCACGAGCATCGTCGCACCCTGTTCCATGTCGACGTGTTTCTGCAACGGAACGCAAAGCCGCGCCGAGGTAACCATATATTCGGCCCATGTGCCGCTCGCCACGTTCACGTCAGCGGCGGTGCAAGCCACGCGTCGCCCCTTGAGCAACCTCGGTAGAATTCCGCTTCCGGCTGCGACGACCGTGCCGCTTCCTTCAAATCCGGGGACAGCAGGCAGCGGCTTCTTGAAGCCATAGAGGCCGCGAACGAACAGGAGGTCCGAGGGATTGATTGGCGAGGCATGCATCCGTACGAGCACCTCACCAGGACCTGGCTGAGGCACAGCTATCTCGGCAACAGCCAGACTCTCCGGTTTCCCGTCATAGGCGAGAAGCCGCACGGCGAGCATCGTGGTGGGTCCTTCCATCCAAGGATACATACTGGTTGGAATATGTGCATCGTACCGGTAGACCTTCTCGTCGTTTATTCCGGCGAAGGGTCTCGGGTGATCGGCGCGGCATACGACGCGCATGCTGATCGACCGCCTGGACCATCTCGTGATCAACGTGCGCGACGTCGAGGCCAGCGCCGCGTGGTATCAACGCGTACTGGGGCTCGAACGGGTCGACTTCGCGCCGGCGGCAATTTACTCGAAGTCGCGAGCTACAACCGGCACAACTAAGGTCCGGCCGCGCGGTTCTTTCGCCCGCCTCAGACAGGCTCGGAGACGTACTCCGAGATCACCCCTGCGAGCGTTGGAATGAAGGTGGCCGCGGGTTCCGTCTGGTTGCGACCCTTGCTCTTGGCTTGATAGAGCGCGGAGTCGGCGGCCTTCACGAGCGCGGACGGCGAAGTCGACCCATTCGGATTCGGCGACACGCGCCCAACCCCGATGCTCACCGTGACGATGCCGTGGGGGCTGCCGACATGGGCGATGTTCAGCGCGACGACCGCGCGGCGGATTGCCTCGCCGACCGCAAACGCGCCCGGCGAGCTCGTGTCGGGAAGAAAGACCGCAAACTCCTCGCCACCATAGCGTGCTGCGAGATCCGCGGGTCGACCGAGAGCACCGGAGATGCATCCGGCGATGCTCTTGAGGACGTTGTCACCGGCTTGATGCCCGTAGCGATCGTTATAGCCCTTGAACTCGTCGGCGTCGATCATGAGAAAGGCCAGCGACGTACCCGCCCGGACGGCGCGCCGCCATTCGCGACCGAGCACGGCCTCGAATTGGTGTCGATTCCCGAGCCCCGTGAGACCGTCCACTAAGACGAGCCGCTCCAGCAGCGCCTCCGCGGTCTCGCGCTTCTTGATTTGTCGCACGAGGTACCCGCCGAGGATCGCCACGATGGAGATCATACCCACCAGCTCGACCAAGCTGAGCAGCGTCTCCCAGCGCCAGGCAGCGAGGACCTCGTCTTCCGCCACGCCGACCACGATCAACAGCGGATACCGGCTCACCCGGTGATATGCGTAGAACCGCGAAATGCCGTCGACGACGGAGCGGTTCTCATAACTCCCCGCCGCTGTCTGCGGGAGCGCCGACCGGAAAAATGGTGCCTTCGCGATGCTCTTTCCGATATTCGCTTGCTCGAAGGGCTTGCGCACCAGGATGGTGCCGTCCGCTAGTGCGAGCGTGATGATACCGGATCGTTCAATATCGACCTGGTTATAGAGGTGGAGAAAATAGTCGCCCGAGATGGTCGCCATCGCCAATCCGGCAAAGCTGCCGTCGGCGCGATTCAAGCGTCGCGTTACCGTGATGATCCAACTCCCGTCGGTCCGGCTGCGTACCGTGCGTCCGATGTGAGTCGTCTGGCCGGCGTGCGTTCGATGAAAAATGAAATACGGCCGGTCTCGGTAGTTCGCGTTCTTGAGTTGTGGAAGAGCGTTGACCAAGCCATTGCCGCCGGCGTCAACGATGAAGAGATTGTGCAGCACGCGGAGCTGCTTGACGTGCTCGGACATCACCTTTTGCAGGCGCCGCAGCGCTCGCGGTTGCGACCCGTCGGTTTCCGCGCGATCGACGAGCTCCCCAAGCACGCCGTCGACCGTCTGAAAGCTATCGGTCGCCTGCTGCGAGAGCGATTGCGCCAAGTTGGTCGTCTGCTGCGACGAGGCGTGGACATCCGCGGCCCGATTGTTCCAGGTCTCTTGTCCGGTCAGCCCGATCGCCAGCAGGCAGACCACGACCATGAATGCGAGCACGCCTTGGCGCAGCGATAGGGGCTTGAAGCCCCGGCGCGAGCGGTTGACTGGTTTACGAACGGAAAACACTCGACCGTTTCTTCGCCGCCTCTGAGTACACGCGACGATTGGATGTACCGCCACCCGGTGACGTCTCGGATTCAGTATTCCCGATCCGAGTAACGGAGAGGGGTCTTCCAGGATCGAGCGCCGGTCGAGGGGCGGTCGCGCCTACCTAGGGCTGCTGCAGGATCGGTGGGCCGCTGACCCAGGGGACCGCTCGCTTTGCGCCCGTAGCCATCTCGATCACGCAGCTCGGGCAGCGATTATTATTGCGCCTCGGGTTTCCGCAGCCGCTTTAGTCGGCGAAAGGATCGGGCGGAGGCGCCTCGGCGTAGTCGATGACGACGGTCTTGGTCTCCAGGTACTCGTTCACCGCGTCGAAACCGTTCTCCCGACCGATGCCGCTCATTTTGTAGCCCCCGTACGGGAGCATCCAGTGAACGGGGCGGTACGTGTTCACCGAAACGAGGCCGGATTCGAGTTGCGCGGCGACGCGATGCGCGCGCCCGATGTCGCGCGTCCACAGTCCGGCGACCAAGCCGTACACAACGTCGTTCGCCATTGCAACGGCCTCCGCTTCGCTGTCGAACGGGATCACCGAGAGGACCGGCCCAAAGATCTCCTCTTGCGCCAGACGTGAACGGTTGTCGACCTCGCCGAAAATCGTCGGCTCGACGAAATACCCGCGCTCGAAGCCGGCCGGCCGCTTTCCGCCGAGCAGCAGCCGGTAGCCTTCGTCCTTGCCGAGCTGAATGTAGCGATTCGTCTTGTCGAGCTGCACCGCAGACGTCTGCGGGCCGATGTGCGTCGTAGGGTCCAGCGGCATGCCGACACGGATGCGACCGGCACGTTGCACGAGCATATCGACCACGACGTCGTAGACCGTGCGCTGCACGAACAGCCGCGACCCTAGCGAGCACGACTGACCCGTCGACCGAAACGCCCCGTGCGTCGCCACCGTGGCCGCGCGGTCTAAATCTGCGTCCGCGAAAATGATGTGCGGCGACTTGCCGCCGCACTCGAACGAGATGCGTTTCAAGTTCACGGCCGCACTCTTCATGATCTCTTGCGCCGTGCGGTGCTCGCCGGTGAACGTGATCTTGTTGACGTTCGGATGCGCCGCGATCGCCGCGCCGGCGATATGTCCGTAGCCCGGCACGACGTTGACGACACCGGGCGGGAAGCCTGCCTCGGTAACGAGTTTAGCGAGCTCCATCGCGCTCACCGGCGTCAGCTCGGCGGGCTTCAGCACGACCGTGCATCCGCAGGCAAGCGCCGGGCCGAGCTTCCACGCGTACAGGCTCATCGGCGAGTTCCACGGCAGAATCGCGCCGACGACGCCGACCGGCTCCCGCCGTGTGAAGGCGTGCGCATCGGGCTTGTACGGGATCGTCTCGCCGTAGATCTTGTCCGCGGCGCCCGCGTAAAAGGTCAGCCAGTCGGCGGCGCGCTGCATCTCCCCGATCGTATCGCGCAGCGGTTTGCCGTTGTCGCGGCTCTCGATCTCGGCGAGCGTACGCGCATCGCGGGTAATGAGCGCACCCAGCTTGTGCAGCAAGGCGCCGCGCGCCGTCGGCGTCAGCCTCGCCCACGGCCCGCGCAGGGCCTCGCGCGCGGCGGCGACCGCGCGATCGACGTCCACTTCGTCGGCCTCGGCGACGAGCGCCCAAACCTCTTCGCAGGCCGGGTCGATCGATGAGATCATCCGGCCCGAATGGGGCGCAATCCACGCACCGCCGATGAACAGCTGCGCGTATTGCCGAGGGACGTCCACTGCGATGGCCATGCTCTCTCCTTCAGACGGGCAGAAGGATTCGCCGCCTGGCAACGCGATTGTCTGACAATCCTGGTGACAATGTCAACGAACGCATTGGTCCGGATCGAAGCGGTTCGTCGCGTATTCTTTCGCCGCGATACCGAGCAACTGGCCCTCGACGCAGTTTCGCTCGAGATCGCGTCCGGGAGCTTCGTCTGCATCGTTGGGCCCAGCGGTTGCGGAAAGTCGACGCTTCTCAATATGATCGCCGGTTTGATCGCGCCGACCAGCGGCCGCATTACGAACGCCGGGACGCTCGTCGACGGGCCGCGGCTCAACGTCGGCTACCTCACGCAGAAGGATACGCTGCTGCCCTGGCGTGATGTCCTGCGCAACGTCGAAATGCCGCTCGAGATCCGCAAGGTTCCAACCGCCGAGCGGGTTCGCAAGGCACGTGACCTCATCGAGGTCGTCGGGTTGCGGGGGCGCGAGCGGGCCTACCCGCGCGAGCTCTCCGGCGGGATGGCGCGACGTGCGTCGCTCGCACGGCTGCTGATCGCCGACCCCGACCTGCTGCTCCTCGACGAGCCCTTCTCGGCGCTCGACGCCCAGCTGCGACAGGAGATGCAAAACGAACTCCTGCGGCTCTGGGGAGGCAGCGGAAAGACGGTGATCTTCGTAACGCACGACCTCGAAGAGGCGATCGCACTCGGAGACCGGGTTGTCGTGCTCGGCGAGCGCGGACGGATCGTGCGCGACGAGCAGATCGGGCTGGAGCGGCCACGGGATGTCGTCGCGATCCGGCGCCGTCCCGAGTTCCACGCGATCGAGGCTCGCCTTTGGGACGCCCTGGCGGCGCACTACCGGCCGGGGCCCGCCCCCTCATGAGCGCTGCGACGGTGACGGCCAGCGCGTCGCAGGGCAAGCCCCGCGACGCAGCTCGCCGGCTGCGCATCTACGGCTGGCGCCTGGCATTGTTCGTTGCCGGCATCGCGTTGTGGCAAGCGGCGTCGCTGCTCAAGGGTGCGGCCTTCTACATCAGCAGCCCCAGCGCCATCTGGGCGCGCGAGACGCAGTGGTTCGCGGACGGAACGTTGCTGTTTCACACGACGATCACGATCGAAGAGACCGTGGCAGGCTTCGCGCTGGGCGCCGTCGCGGGGATCGCGGCCGGGTTCATCATCGGACCGCAGCGCGACGTCGGCGAAGTCCTCGATCCCTTCATCATCGCGCTCTATTCGATACCGAAGGTCGCATTGGCGCCGCTCTTCATCGTCTGGTTCGGCATCGGCATCTGGATGAAGATCATCCTCGCGATGGTGACCGTCTTCTTCATCGTGTTCTTCAACACGGTCGCCGGCGTGCGCAACGTCGATCCGGACCTCGTCAACGCGGTGTGGCTGATGGGCGGATCATCCCGCGAAATTCTCTTCAAGGTCATCGTCCCGCACGCGCTGAGCGCGGCGATCACCGGCGTGCGGATCGCGATCCCGTATGCGCTGATCGGCGCGATCGTCGGCGAGCTGATCGCCAGCAACCGCGGGATCGGCTATCTGGTATCGTCGGCAGCGAGCCAATTCGACACCGCCGGCGTCTTCGCGGCGCTCATCGTTCTCACCGTTCTCGCCACCGTTCTCAATTCGCTGGTGAACGTCGTCGACCGGCGCACGTCGCGCTGGAAAGTCGACGCGGATCTCTCGCTCCGTCCGAACTGAGGTGCTCATGTCGATCCCACGCCGTCGCTTTCTCCAATCGGCCGCCGCATTGTCCGTCGCTCCCGCGTTCGCCCGGCCCGCGGCGGCCGCCAGCGTGACGGAGCTCGCCGTCGGTTCGATCGGGCATTCGATCGCCCACTTTCCGCTCTACGTCGGCGCGCAGCAGGGGTTCTTCCAGCAGAACGGCGTCGACATCGGGAAGGTGACGGAGTTCTCGACCGGAGCGCTGGTCGGCACGGCGGTCACCGCGGGCAGCCTCGATATCGGCTCTTCGGTGATTACCGACGTCTTCTCGCTGGCCAAGGCCGGCCGGTCGGTGAAGATCCTCTCGGTGAGCGCAGGTTCGTACTACATCGACATCGTCGCTTCGAAGGCGTTTCTACAAGCCTCCAAGCTCAACGACAGGAGCAGCATCGGCGATAAGATTCGCGCGATGCGCGGCAAGAACATCGGCGTCACCGGGCCGGGCAGCGGTACCGAGGCGCTCGTGCTGTACTTGCTCAAACTCGGGAGCATCGACCGTACGCGCGACGTCCAACTCGTCAACGTCGGCGCAAACATTCCGGCCGTGTTGGCGACGCTGCGTACCGGGCGCGTCGACCTGGTCTCGTTCGCGTGGCCGCTCGGCCAGCAGGCGCAGGTCGAGGATATCGGCGAGACGTTCATCAGCCCGGCGCGCGGCGACCTTCCGGAGATGACCCACGAGATCCAAGGGGTCGTCTACACGACGCAGGACGAGATCGACAAGAAGCATGCCGCGATGGTCGGCTTCATTCGCGGGTACGCCAAGGCGTGCACGACGATCCTGAAAGACCCGGTGCGCACCCGCGAACTGCTCAAAGGTTTCTATCCGAACCTCGACCCGAAGGCGCTCGATCTCACCCTCGACGTGTACCGCTCGACGTCGGTCTCCTCGAACCCGATGCCGAGCGAGGTCGGGTTCCTGCGCGCGGTCAAGTTTCACCAAGCCGCCGGCCTCATCTCCGAGCCGTATGCGTACAACGACATCGTCGCGACGAAAGTGATCGCGGATGCTGTCGGCAAGCGATAAGGCGTGGTCCGACGTCGTTCTGGAGACGTTGAAAGCGAACGACGTCCGTCTCGCGGTCTACGTCCCCGATAAGATCCTCATCCCGTTGATCGACGGAGTCGTGGCCGATCCGTTCTTCAAGGCCGTGTGCGCGACGCGCGAGGAGGAGGCACTCGGCATCTGCGCGGGAGCGTGGATGGGCGGAATGCGCAGCATCCTGATGATGCAGACAAGTGGTTTCGGAAACATCCCCAACGCCCTCGCGTCACTCGCCGTCGCATACCAGATTCCGGTTATTTTGCTGATCTCGGAACGGGGTGCGCTCGGTGAGTTCAACGCGGGACAGGTCTGGTCGAGCCGCGTCGTGGCGCCGGTGTGCACGGCGCTCGGAATCCCGCACTACGCGATCGAACGCCTTGACGACGTCGAGTTCATCCTGGATCGATCGATCAAACAAGCCGTTGCGACGCAATCGCCCGCTGCGCTCGTGCTCTCGCCGCTGCTGACCGGCGGCAAGGTGTTCGCCGCATGAGCGAACGCATGCGTCGCATCGACCTGATGCGGCGGCTCACCGGGATGCTGCACGATGAAGCCGTCGTCGGCGGCATCGGGAACACCAACTTCGACCTTTTCGCAGCGGGTCACCGTCCACAGAACTTCTACATGCTGGGGAGTATGGGCCTCGCTTTCCCGATCGCGCTGGGCGTCGCGCTGGCGCAACCGGAGCGGCGCGTCATCGGGATCGAAGGCGACGGGTCGCTGCTGATGAACCTGGGCTGTCTCGCCACGATCGGAACGGTTGCGCCGGCGAATCTAACGCTGATCGTGATGGACAATGCGTCCTACCAAATCACGGGCGGCCAGCCGAGCGCGAGCGCAGCCGGGGCCGATTTCGTCGCCATTGCGCGCGGCGCGGGGATCGCGCGCAGCGAGTGGTCGCGGGATCCCGACGATTTCGCGCGGCTGGTCGAAGGGGCGCTCCAGAGCATCGGCCCCTCGCTGATCGGCGCTCGAATCGACGAAGCCCCCGCTGCCGGCCAGCCGGCGCGCGACCCGGCGCAGATACGCGATCGGTTCATGCAGGCGATGGGGACTCGCAAGGAGTTCGGCACGGGGTAACCGGAGCGCTTCGCTCCGCTTACATGGGCGGCACGAGGCCGTTCTTCCCGACGTTGACGCGGCCGCTCGAAAGGGTGCCGTCGGGACCGCGCTGCGCGATGATGTAGACGTGCGCTCCGAGGACGAGCGCTTTGGCGTCACCGGCTTCGTATGCCACGATCGGCGTATCTTTGGAGACGAAGAGCTTTTTCTCGCCGCCTTTGTACTTGAGCGTCAGAACACGGTCGCCGACACTTTCGACCACCGCGCTCGTGTCGACCGTACCGTTGGTCATCGTGCTTTGCGGGCCGAGGTCGTAGGGTCGATGTCCTTCACCGGTGCCGCGCATCGCTTCGGGGAAGATGTGCACCTCTTGGGCCCGCAGGGTGCCGTCGGGCTGCGTGACCGCAGCACTCCCAACATAGGTCCCGGGAACGATTTTTGCGAGGTCGGACTTCACCACCGAGACGACGCGAAAGCCGTCGGTCAGCGTGACGCGGCGATTCTCACCTGCGGTCGCGACGGTGAGCACGTTGCCTTCGAGACTCACGATCGTGCCGCGAATCCGCGTCGTAGTGTCTTGCCCGAACGCCGGCGCGGCGCCGATCGCAAGCAGGGAAAAAAGGAGCGCGATGCGTTTCATCCGGGAGCCCTACTGGCAGCGGGCGCTGCCCGTCAGCATGGTATGATTCGGGCACGATGCACTTCCGCCGACCGTTCTTCCTACTCGCCGCCGTCGCACTCCTGGCGGCCGGCCCGGTCGCGATCGGCGGCAAGATCACGGAGTTCGCCGGCCCGACGGGCGGCGTGCTGCGATCGATCGCGCCCGGGCCCGACGGAAACATCTGGTTCGTCGAGGACAGCCGCGACAAGATCGGGCTCATAACGCCGAGCGGCAAGGTGACGGAGTACCCGATCCCAATGCCGCCCAGAACCTCGTCCGCGCAGCCGTACGGCATCGCGCCGGGACCCGACGGCAACCTGTGGTTCACCGAAGGGGCGAGGGGGCGGATCGGTCGCATCACCCCGTCGGGGACGATCGTGGAGTTCTTCATCCCCAACGGCAGCAGTCAGCCAACCGGGATCGTGGCCGGGCCCGATCGGGCACTCTGGTTCACCGAGAACGGCGGCAACAAAATCGGCCGAATCACGCTCACCGGAGCGACGACGGAATTCACGATTCCGTCGGCTCGCGCGTTCCCGTTTTCGATCGCGGCCGGACGCGACGGCAACCTCTGGTTCACCGAGTACGGCGTCGGCAAGATCGGGCGCATCACGCCCGCCGGCGCGATCAGCGAGTTCTCTCTACCGACCGCCGGGGGACATCCGTTCGGTATTGCCGCGGGACCCGACGGCAACCTGTGGTTCACGGAGAACTCCGCCGACAAGATCGGACGCATCACGCCTTCGGGCGCGATCGCCGAGTTCCCCATTCCGACGCCGAACGCCGGGCCGCTCGGCATCGCGACGGGCGCGGACGGCAACGTGTGGTTCACCGAAGGCTCGCTGTCGAACCACGCGCACAAGATCGGACGGATCACGCCGGCAGGCGCCCTCGCCGAATACCCGCTGCCGACGGCCGCGGCGCAGCCGTTCGCGATCACCGTCGCCCCCGACGGCAAGATCTGGTTCACCGAGAATCAGCAGAACGCGAACCGCATCGGCCTATTGCAGTAATTCCCCCGACGCCGTGCGCGCTCGTTACGGCGGCTGAGGCGTCTGCCAAACGATACCGAACCGCTGGGCGCCGCGAGCGACCGCCTTTGCGGCCTCTTGTTCTCGACTCTTCGGCGATGCGCTGGTTTCGAGCGAATGAAGAAGCCGAGCCGAGATAGCGGCTACGTCATCGACTGCCGCCAGGAACGAAGCTTCGTTCGCCTGCGACGGTTTGGTGAATCCGCTGATCTTCCTCACGAACTGCAGCGACGCCCCAGCGTGCGTCGCCCGGCCGGCACCCTCTTGGCTGGAATCGCGACGTGTCCGGAGAAGCGTGTGGGAGGCGCGCCCTTTGGAGGACGTTGGGTTATCGATCGCCACGATTTTACGACGCTGCTCGGGGCTTCGCTGCTCGCCCCTGCGCTCTCCGCCTGCGCGGGGACGGCGGTGGAGGAGCCGTCGCCGGCGGTCACGCCGGCGCCGTTCGCGGACACCGTACGAACGATCCGCGCGGCCATCGCCCGCGACGCCGCGGATCCGCTGATCCTTCCGGCCGGGCTGTCGCGACTGTACGAGCACGGACGACCGACGGAACACGCGGTCGTGCTCTTCCATGGCTTCACCAACTGCCCCCAACAGTTCGACGAGCTCGCCCGCGGCTATTACGCCCGCGGCTGCAACGTGTACGTGCCCCGCATCCCGCACCACGGTCTGAAGGATCGGCTGACGCGCGATCTCGACAACCTCACCGTGGGCAAGCTCGAGCGCTTCGCGGATGAGACGTTCGTCCTCGCTCGCGGCCTTGGCACGAGCGTCGCGGCACTCGGGCTCTCTCTGGGCGGCGCGCTCGTGCTTTGGCTGGCGAAAACGCAGCCGATCGACCTCGCCGTCCCGATCGCACCGTTTCTCCTGCCGCTGCCCGACCCGCAGTTCGTCGGCGCGCCGGCGCTACGGCTGCTGCTTACGATCCCCAGCATGTATTGGTGGTGGGACGTCCGCATAAAGGAGCACACCAAGCCCGATTACGCCTATCCGGGCTACACGACGCACGCAATCGCCGAGCTGGTCTTCCTCGGCGACGCGATCCGCGCCGGCGCATCCGCGACGAAGCCGCGAGCCCGGCGCTGCGTCATCGTGCTCAACGAACTCGACAACGCCGTCGACAACCGCGTCACGCGAAGCCTGCTCGCAACCTGGAACCGCGACGGAGCGGGCTACCGCGAACTGGTTCTTGCCGGGATCCCGCCGAGGCGGCACGACGTCATCGACCCGACGACCTTCCCTCAGGGACGGACGCTGGTCTACCCGGTGCTGGAATCGCTCGTGCTCGGCTGACGCGCGCCCGCCCCGCTACTTGCGGTGGTGCAGGATGAACTGATTGCCCTCGGGGTCTTCGCCGAACGCCATGTGACAAACCGGCGTATCGGTGACCTCTCCGGCCTCGTGGAACTTCACGCCGCGGCCCCTCGCAAGGTCGACCGCCTTCGCGACATCGTCGACGGCGAACATCGCGCTGCCGCTTGGAGTCTTGGCTCCGCCTTCGGTACCGTAAATGCCGAAGCTGCTCCCGTCCGGGAACGCCCACTCGGCCAGACGCCCCTCCCACTCGGTCTCGGGCGCCGCGCCGAGCAATCCCGTGTAGAATTCCTTCAGGAGGGCGACGTCTCCAACGGTGTAGTACGTCGCATCGATCCCAGTGACTTTCATGCCGGTCCTCCATTCGAACGAGAGGCGAGACCAGAACGTACGGAGGGCGCTCTAGCCCTCCTGCTCGGTGGGCCGGATGAGCATCTCGTTGACCGCCACGTGACGCGGGCGGCTGATCACGTACAGGATCGCGTCCGCGATATCCCGCGCCTCGAGCCGCTCCACACCAGCGAAGCGCTTCTTCATCTGCTCCCGCACGTCGGGACGGTTGTGACCCGCAAGCTCGGTCGTGACGGCGCCGGGCTCGACCAGCGCGACGCGGACGTGCTGCCGCGTCACTTCCTGGCGCAGCGCCTCGCTGTACGCGCCGACCGCGAACTTGGTCGCGTTGTAGACGCCCGCGTTCGCCCGCGCGACGCGCCCCGCGACCGAGCTCACGTTGACGACGTCCGCGACGCGCCGCGGTTCGCTCTCCGCCGCGCGCTGCAGGTGTGGCAGCGCGGCGAGCGTGCAGAGCGTCAACGCGGTGAAGTTCAAGTCGACCATCCGATGCCACTCGCTCGGATCGGCGCCTGGAATCGCGCCGAGCAGCATGACGCCGGCGTTGTTCACCAGCGCATCGAGCCGGCCGAACCGTTCCACGGTGAGCTCGACGATCGACGCGGGTTGCACGGGGTCGGTGATATCCGCTTCGAGCACGAGCGCTTCGACGCCGCAGGCGCGCAGCAGCGTGGCCAAATTGTCGAGACGGTCCTTGCGCCGCGCCGCGATCGCGACGTTCATTCCGGCCGAGGCGAGCGCGAGCGCCGTCGCTTCTCCGATCCCGGAGCTCGCACCGGTGATGAGCGCGGTCGTGCCTTTGAGGGTCTGTGTCATGGAAGCCAGGACACGCGCACCCGCCGGAAGGAGGCGCGGCGGCGCTCCTTCCGGTGGGCGGGCTAGCGGCAGACGGCGGTTATACCGACGTTTGCTGCCTTGAGCGCGGTAACGGCCTGACCTTCCGCGGCGTGGTCGATGCTAAGGCACAAGTTCGAGCTGGATTTCACGCCCGCCGGCGTCGGGATCATCCTCGCGGGAACGCCCGAGTCCCGGAGCGTCTTCGTGGCGATCATCGTACCCGCGTTCGACGAAAACACCAGCACTACGTTCTCCATACCTTACGACTTGGCGGCGGCGAGCTGCTGGTCCAGTTGATCCTGGAGGGCTGTGATCGTCTCCTGTTCGCGCATGAGCGCTGCCGCCGTCTCTCGCGAGGTAAAATCGACCAAGTCTTCGAGACGCGTGAACAACGTACTGATGGCGACGGTGAGCCAGAAAAGAACGCCACACTCGATCACGACGGCAATCGCGTGGAGGGCAACCCGGTCGATCCCTTCTTCCGGGAAGACGTTTGCCGGTACGACGAGATCGAGCAGCAAGTGATGCGCAGCCGTCAGTGCGGCGGCAATCGCTATCGGGCGCCAATCGACGTACGCCGTGAGCATTGCGAACACGCCGAAGAAGTACATGTGGTAGTCGACCTGCCAGTCGCCGTTGCCGGCGATACCGCTGAAATGGCCGCGCCCAGCGTACACGAACAAGATCGGCCCGAACGTGAGAGCGATCGCGATGATCGAACGCAGCGCGAGTCCGTCGCGCAGCTTCCAAGCCGACAGCGTGGCCACGAGCGCGATCAGGAGCGCCACGGCCATCGGCTCGCGCCATGGATTCCGGGCCATGAGCGCGACCGCTCCAACCAAGAGAACGTGAGCCCAGATGACCCACACGAAAATCTTCGTGGCCTGCACCCGGATCGAGCCGAGCGAAAAGGAGCTAGGCAAGAGAAAACCTCTCTTCAGAAAGAAAAGCCCGGTACCCGGAGTATCGGCTCGCCCGGCGGGCAGCTTTACCCGGGCGGCTGCCCAGCCGATGGCGTATACGCCCTCACGATGCCGGAGTCTCCTCCCCTTGCTCGCGCCTTGCGCGCCGCGCTGCTCTTCCGGCAACCGTCGCTCGATCCGGCGCAGCTTCCGGCGGCGCTCTTCGCGGAGACGGCCGTACGGTGCGATGATGCGGATCGTGTCTACCAGGCGGCGATCGCCGGCGTGCTCGCGTCAGACGCCGCGCGCGACGTGCTTGCGGCCGCGAGCGCGTTTCGGGAGCGTGTCCGCGAGATCCGCGCGGCCGCGCGAAGAGAGATCGACGCGCTCCTCGTTCGCAGCGGGAACGTTCCAATCGACTTCGATCCGCTCGACGTCGTGTCGCCTCGGGTCGGCGGACTGAACCACGTCGAGATCGTGCGGCTCGCCGACTTCTGCGATCGCGCACGGCTGCAGGTCGGCGGCTTGCGAACCGAGGCGAACGCGCGGATCGCGCCGCTCCTCTCGGAGGCCTCGCGCGGCGAACTCGCTTCCGCCAAGCGCGCGCGTATCACCGCTTTTCACGGCGCCGTGCACGCCGAGCTCGCGCGGTTGGGCGCGCTCGAGCGTTTCTCTCAGACGGTGGAGTCGCTCGCGACGCTCGCCGACGGGTGGTATTGACCCTAGCGAACCGCGGGCTGCGCTTCCAGCGCGTCGCCGACCGCCTTGCCGGCGTACACGACGGCTTCGCGGCCTTGCTCGAACAGCGCGATGAACGAGAAGAACGCGTGGATCATCCCGGGGTACACCTTCAGGTCGACCGCGACGCCGTCGGCGCGCAGCCGCTCCGCGTAGGCGACGCCCTGGTCGTGCAGCGGGTCGCATTCGGCCAGGATGATCGTCGCCGGCGGCAGCCCGCGCAGCGTCGCGGCGCGCACGGCGAGCACGTACGGGATCTCCATCATCTCCGGTCGCGGGACGTGGCAGCGCCCGTAGAACGCCATACGCTCGCCGGTCAGAAAGTGGCCGTCTTTGTAGGCCATGTATGACGCGCTGGTGGTGTCGTGGTCGACGCCGGGATAGACCAGCATCTGATAGGCGATGCGCGGGCCGCCGGCGTCGCGCGCCTTGAGCGCCACGTTGGCAGCGAGGCCGCCGCCGGCGCTGTCGCCGCCGACCGCGAGTCGCGTCGGGTCCGCGCCGAGCTCCGCGCC
>CALEOJ010000339.1 GCA_937910425.1 uncultured candidate division WPS-2 bacterium | reverse complement strand
CGATCATCGTGCTCGGCGGGAGCGAGGGCGGGCTCCCCGCCGGCGACGCGCGGCTGCTCGCCGCGCACGGCTACGCCGCGCTCGCGCTGGCCTATTTCGGCGTCGACCCGCTGCCGAAGCAGCTCAGTGCGATCCCGCTCGAGACCGTCACCCGCGGGATCGACTGGCTCGCCTTGCGATCCGACGTCGACCCGGCGCGGATCGGGATCGTCGGCGTCTCGAAGGGCGGCGAACTCGCCTTGCTGGCGGCCTCGCGGGAACCACGGATTCGCGCGACCGCCGCGGTCGTGCCGAGCGCGTACGTCTGGTTCGGTCTGGCGTTCGGGTTCGGCGAGGAGACCTCGTCGTGGAGCGCGGGCGGCGCCCCGGTTCCCGACATCCCGTCCGATCCGGCGGCCGACGCGGCCGTCGGAAACGCGTTCATGACCGGCGGCACGGTGGCGTTCCGCGACACCTACGCCGCCTCGTTCGCCGCGGCGCCGCCCGCGGTCCGCGAACGAGCGGCGATCCCGGTCGAGCGCATCGCCGGCCCGGTGCTCTGCATCGCCGCCGCCGACGATCGCGAGTGGGATAGCGCCGCGGCCTGCCAAACGGTGCACGAGCGCCGCGGCGCCGCCCATCTCGACGCGAACGACGCCGTCGTCGTCGAGCCCGGAGCCGGGCACGCGATGCCGTTCAGCGGGCAGCCGGCGCCCGCATCGTTCCAGGCGGGCCGCGCGACGCTGATGCTCGGCGGCACCCCCGACGCGAACGGGCGGGGCGGAGCCGACGCCTTCAGCCGGATCGTCGCCTTTTTCGACAGGACGCTCGCGAAGCGCTAGTATGGGTGGATCAACAAAGGGGGGGCCCTACCGATGAAACGACTGGCTCTTTCCCTCGTGGTGCTGTGCGTTGTAGCCCTGCCGGCGATGGGGCAGGTCCAGCGCGTCACGATAGCGGCCGCAGTGAGTCCGACCGCAAGTCCCGTCGGGAATGCGCAGAGTAAGTCAATCCAGCTCAACTCTAGCCGGAGCAATATCTACAAGATCGTTGTCGATCGTCCGACCGGCACGCTCCACTGTACGGCGGACGGCAAGCCGTGCACGCAAGACCAGGCGAAAGCACTTGCGGCTGCTCTCGGCAAGCAAAGCGCGATCAAGAGCCTGACGATCGCCAAGGACGGCTCCCTGCTGTGCAACGGGACCCACTGCACGGCCGCGCACATCCCCGATCTGGATTCCGCGGCGCACGCGATCCAGATGATGCGGAAATCCGGCGGAGACCCGCAATCGTCAGCTCCGCAAAAATAGTCATGCGGGCCCCATCAGTGCTTCCAGAACTCCCACCACTTCGCTCTGAGGTCGTGGTCGAGCGATCGTGGAGGTCTCGTCAGCAGACAACGTCGCCTCAGGCGCCGGGCTGGGCGACTCGGCGCTGACAGGAAGCGCCGCAGCGATCCAGAGGATGCCGCAGGCGACCGCTGTGGCCGCCAAACGATTTCCGAAACGTGCGCCGAGCGCGCGCATAGCCGGCTCTTCGCGCGACGGGCCGTAACCACCCCGGCTTAGCCGGGCTCCGGAGCTGGCTTTGCCCAAGAACCGGGGGTCTGCCCAAGAAGGCGGGCCGTTGCCCATAAAAGACCGCTTGGGGATTAGGGGTTCAGCCAGGGGCTCCGGGCTGATAGACTCGCCAAATGGACGTCGTTTACGTACTCGAACACACCGAACCCGAAACCGACGATTCCTACGGGCACGAGTTCCGAATTGGTATCTACACCACGCGCGCGAACGCCGAAGCGGCCATAGAGCGAAAGCGCGACCAGCCGGGGTTCCGCACCCACATGGACGGTTTCGCGATCCATGAGACGCCTCTGGATATTGACCTTTGGTCCGAAGGCTACGACCGGGGCTGGTCTGATGGCTCCAGTACCTCGGCGGACGATTGAGCCCCAGGCAAAAGGGGAGGGCGGCTACTCGCCGCCCTCGCTGCTTTCCGCGTCCTCTACGTCGCCCTTGAGAAGTTCCAGGTGAGCAATGAGGCGCTGGATTGAGCGCGGCGTCGGCGGCCGCATCCACGCAATCCGGGTTGGGATGCCCGCCGCCAGAAAGTCGAGCGAGAGCGCGGCGCCCTCTACAGTCGGCAACGCGGTACCCCGGGTTGGACGCGGCGGTCCCGGCGGAGGAGCGGGCGGCTCGTGGTCGCCGCCGAGGTTGTCCTTGTCCTCATTGTCGGCCTCACTTTCAGGACCAGTATAACTCGGCGCCGTGACCTTGGCAAACGCGAGTGTGTCCTTGAAAATGCGGGCGAGCTTCTTGGCCCCCTCCTCCGAAAACTTACGGTCTCGGACGAGGTGCAGCCGAATCGTCGGTTCCGATGCTTGCGCGTACTGCCCGTAAAGCTGAGTGAACAGCGGCGGCGCGAGCGCGAGGGCCTTGAGGGTTTCTTTGTATTCCGGGTCCGTCGGCTGATGGAAAAACAACGGCAAAGCGCGGTTCGATACGCGGACCTTTCCCGCGCCCGCGCTGTCAATGAGCCCATACTGCCGTATTCCCGCGATCTTAGAACGCGCAGGGCCGCTCATCTTTCCATGCCCGGCATATCGCGCGAGCGTTTCCTGCGGCACGGGCGTGGTGCCATCGTCTTTGTGCAGCTTGCGAACCGCGTCGAGCGCCGCTTCCAAGCTGAGCGCCGGGTAGTTCGGGCTTCGGTCCTTCACATTCGCCTGTTCCATGCCTCAGATTCTATCCGATAAAATCGAGGCGGTCAAGACGGCAGGCCTCTTGACTTATCGTTTTTGTCAGACTAAACTGAGGACACGAGGCAGGATACAGAGGACAAACGAGAACAGGCACCTTTGGTAAGGTACCCGCCCGTGACCCGGTAGCCAAGAAAGCAAGGCAGGGAGCTAGCACCTCCCCACACGACGGCGCACATCCGTCCCGGGTCTCCGCATGGCCGCCTCGGTGCTCTAAACACCGAGGCGGTGTGAACACGAAGGGATTAGCGACGTGTCCAGGTCCTAGAATACGACGAAGCCGCCAGGGGATGCAACCATCATCCGGCCGACCTATCCCCAAGCCTGGAGCGCGTACAACCAGGCGCAGACCCACGAAAAAGAACTCGTCTCCGCGCTCCTCCGCGACCTGTGCGCTGCGATCGACAACCCGGCCCAGGGGCGCGGCCGTCCGCGCATGCTGCTGTCGGACGCCGTGTTCTGCGCGACGATGAAGGTGTACGCCGGCATGTCGGCCCGCCGCGCAATGAGCGACCTGCGCGACCTCGGAGAGCGCGGTTTCATCGCTCACGTACCGCACTACAATTCCGTCATTAACGCGCTGGAGAATCCCGACTTGACGCCGCTCTTAACGGCGATGATCGAAGAGAGCGCGCAACCGCTCAGGTGCGTCGAGACGGATTTTGCGGTTGATTCATCGGGCTTCACCACGTCGATTTATCATCGTTGGTATAGCGAAAAATACGGGCGCGAAAGGTCCGAGGCGTTTTGGCTCAAGGCGCACGTTATGGTCGGTACAACGACGAACATCGTCACAAGCGTAGAGGTCACACACGGCCACGCGCACGACGGCCAGCACTTTCGCCCGGTGTTCGAGAGGTCGGCGCGGCGCTTCAACGTCGAACGCCTCTCCGCCGACAAGGCGTACAGTTCCGCGCGCATCCTCGGGCTCGTGGATTCGGCCGGTGCGATGCCGCTCATTCCGTTCAAGAAGAATGCGAAGGGAACGTCACCCTATCGCGGGCGCGGGCTCGACATTTGGGCGCGCATGTTCCACTACTTCAGCTATAACCGCGACGAGTTCATGCGGTACTATCACAAGCGTTCGAACGTCGAGACGACCTTCAGCATGATAAAGGCTAAGTTCGGCAGCCGTATCCGCTCCAAGACGCCGGTCGCGCAGGTGAACGAGGTCCTGTGCAAGGTCCTCTGCCACAACCTCTGCTGCCTTGTGCAGTCGATTTACGAGCTTGGGATCGAACCGGAATTCTGGAAGGCGTCCTAGACGTTAACCTTACGAATGTGCTTCTGCGTTATCTTTGCTTCGGAGGAAACGCCATAAAGGGTGCCTAGCATCATGCTTGGAGCAAGCTCGATATAAATCTTTTCCCAGGCCCGAAAAAAGCAGGCGGTCTGCTTCCAAATAGGCCACGTCGGGAACCCGTTCTCAAAGAAAAAGCCGCGGCCCCTGTGCTGTTGAATTAGCGAACACTCGACGAGCGTCTTTCCCTTTGTCTTAATTTGCGCCTTGTCGCATGTGATTATGATGCGGCCTTCCTTGCAGACCTTGGGGATCCAAATAGGATCGATCGTCCCGGGCTTGAAATCGTCAGTAAGGTGAACCACATCAATAGCGTGAGTCTTTAGGAACTCCGCGAACGTCCACGACATACAGTTATCAATGAAGAATTTCAAGCCGCAAGTAGCGCGGTTTCATATTCGACCGCGTCCTGTACACCCTGGACCGAGACGCGATACCACACCGCCACGCGCGTCTTTGACGCCTCGGTTCCGCCCTCTGACTTGAACATCCCGTACAGAATAGATGTCGGGATGCCCGTATCTCTGTTAACAGGTGAGCCGTAAGACAACGCTGGGTTCAGAATTACAGAACGGTCTTTGCCGAGCGGGTTTAGCTCGCGAGAACGGTTGCCCTCGTATATCACGATATCGTGCAGAAGTGGCTTGACGATAGTCTCGAATGCCAGTTGTCCGCTCGTCAAGTCCTCCATGCCGCTCGCGTAGCGATCCTGCTTCTCAAAAAGACGTTTGCCGTTGACGCTGTAGGTCTGACTGGCGAATGGTTCGGGGCCGAACAGCTCCAGGGCTCGCTCGTAGGCGTAGCGGACTTTGCGGAGCGAGAACCCTTCCTCGCGGAGCAGAGCAATCGTAAGCAGCTCAACGAGCTGAGTAAACGTGAACGCATCCGTTCCGGCGACCCTGAAGCGCGAGCCAATGATGGACGCGTAGTCTCGTTGCAGGGTCTTTCGCCCCTCGGCCCACCGCTTAAGGTTGATAGCCGGTATGCGTTTTCTTAGGGCCTGAGATACGATCCGAGAGGCATCGGTGATGGTATACAACCCGACGCTAAACAGGTCGTCCGTTATCGCCACGTCCTTCACGGCCACGCCACCACGCCCACGAAGTTTCCCCCAGGGACCCAGGGGACCCCTAAACACGGGAGTCACGGCCTACACGAACATATGTTCGATTCCCTGGGTTGCGTCGCCCGTTCGCTGTCTTTGCTCCGGTGGCAGGCGTCAGCGCGGACGCCCGCCTTTTCTGGGCAGAAACGCCGCCTGCCCAAGAAACCGGCCCGAATCGGCCATTTGTGGGCAAAGCCTCCGGAGCTGTTGCATAATTATACATTTCGTGTATAATTATGCGGCATGGTCACCCTACCGGCGGCGGCGCGGCTGCGCGGCCGGAACGTCCTCTCCGTCACCGACCTCGGGGCCGACGAGCTCGCTAGCTTGCTTGCGCTCGCCCAGAACCTGAAGGCCCGCGGCCGCGAGCAGATGACGCTGCTGCGCGGCAAGACGCTCGTGATGCTCTTCGAAAAGCCCTCGCTGCGGACGCGCGTCTCGTTCGAGACCGGGATGACGCAGCTCGGCGGCCACGCGATCGCCGCGACCGGGACCGACTTCGGGATCGGTACGCGCGAGACGCCCGAAGACGCCGCCCGGGTGCTCTCCCGCTATGGCGACGCGATCGTTTACCGCACGCACGCGCACGAGCCGCTGGTCCGCTTCGCCGGCGCGGCGACGGTGCCGACGATTAACGCACTCTCTGAGGCTGCGCACCCGTGCCAGGCGTTCGCCGATCTGCTGACGATCCGCGATCGCTTCGGGACGCTGCAGGGGCTGCGGCTGGCGTTCGTCGGCGACGCGAGGAACAACGTCGCGATCTCGCTCGCCGAGGCGGCTGCGCTGTGCGGGATGTCGATCAGCTTCGCGGCGCCGCCGACGCACCGCCCGCCCGACGCGTTCCTCGCGAGACTCGTGAAACTCGGCGCACCGCACGGCGTGCAGGCCCGCGCCTTCACCTCGCCGGTCCGCGCAGTGCGCGACGTCGACGTCGTCTACACCGACGTCTGGACCTCGATGGGCGACGAGCAATTCGTCGAACGGAACATCGCGGCGCTGCGGCCGTACCAGATCGACGCAGCGCTGATGGGCGCCGCCGCGAAGCACGCGCTGTTCATGCACTGCCTGCCGGCCCATCGCGGCGAAGAGGTCACCGCCGAGGTGATCGACGGACCGCAGAGCGTCGTCTTCGACCAAGCCGAAAACCGGCTCCACGCGCAGAAAGCGCTTCTGCTCGCCCTTCTCACCGATCTCCGCGGACTGACGGAATGAACGAGACACTGCAACAACCCAAGACCAAGCGCCAGCGTGCGATCCTTTCGCTGATCGCGGCGCGCCCGGTGCATTCGCAAGACGAGTTGGCCGGCATGCTCGAGCAGCAAGGCTACGAGGTCACGCAGGCGACCGTCTCGCGCGACATCAAGGAGCTCGGCCTGTTGAAGGTCCCGCTCAAAGGCGGCAGCGGCGGCGCGTTCAAGTACGTCGAGCCCAGCGTCGGTCCCGCCTTCACCTCGCGGCTGCACCGGGTCGTCGCCGAAGTGATGATCCAGGCGCGCTCGTCGATGAACCAGATCGTGCTGCGCACGCATCCGGGGACGGCGATGATGCTGGCCGCCGCGATCGACGGCGCGAACTGGCCCGAGATCCTCGGCACGATCGGCGGCGACGACACCGTCCTGGTGATCGTCGAGGCGCCGGGAAAAACCACGATGATCAAACAGCGCTTCGAAGACATGCGCGGAGAACAGTAGTCTCGTGAAGATCGTTCTAGCTTATTCCGGTGGGCTCGATACGTCGGTGCTGCTCAAGCAGTTCATCGATGCGGGGCATCAGGTTGTCGCGATGACGCTGAACCTCGGCGAGTCCGACATGGTCGCGGGCGAGGGGTCGCAGGACGCGCTCGAGGCGGTTCGGCAGAAGGCGCTCAAGCTCGGCGCCGTCGAGGCGGTGCTGATCGACGCGCGCGAGCGCTTCATCGCGGAGTACGCACTCAAGGCGCTGGCGGCGAACGCGCTCTACGAGGGCGTCTATCCCCTCAGCGCCGCGCTCTCGCGCCCGCTGATCGCCGATCTGCTGGTCGAGACCGCGCAGCGGTACGGCGCCGACGCGGTCGCGCACGGCTGCACCGGGAAGGGCAACGATCAGGTCCGCATCGAGGTCGGCGTGCGCGCGAAAGCGCCGCATCTCACGACGCTGGCGCCGCTACGCGACAAACCGCTCTCGCGGCCCGACGCGATCGCCTACGCGCAAGCGCACGGCGTCCCGATCTCGCACACCGCAGCGAAACCGTACTCGGTCGACGCGAACCTGTGGGGACGCTCGATCGAAGCCGGCGTCCTCGAGAACCCGTGGAACGCGCCGCCCGAAGATGCGTACGCGTGGTCGGTCGCGCCCGAGAGCGCACCCGCCGCCGGCGCCGAGGTCGTCGTCGAGTTCAAGCACGGCGTACCCACGATCCAGGGCAAGAGCGGCGCCGAGATGGTGTTCGAGCTGAACAAGATCGCCGGGGCGCAGGGCGTCGGGCGGATCGACTTGATCGAGGACCGCGTCGTCGGGCTGAAGTCGCGCGAAGTGTACGAGTGCCCCGGCAGCGTGACGCTGATCGAGGCGCACAAGGCGCTCGAGCGGCTCGTGCTGACGCGCGACGAGCTGCGGCTGAAGGCGGTGCTCGACCAGAAGTACGCCGAGCTGATCTACGACGCGCTGTGGTCCTCGCCGCTGCGCTCCGCGCTCGACGCGTTCAACGCGAAGCTCGCCGAGCGGCTCACCGGCGAGGTGCGGGTCAAGCTGATCCGCGGCCGCGCGGTCGTCACCGGCGCCCGCTCGCCGTTCGCCCTCTACGACGAGTCGCTCGCGACGTACGGTGCCGGCGATACGTTCCGGCACGACGCCGCCGGTGGTTTCATCCAGATCTACGGGCTCCCGGTGGCCGCGGGAGCGGCCAAGGCAGCCGAGGCGGCAGAGCGTGCTTCCCTTGTTCCGAGCCTGTCCTGAGCCTGTCGAAGGGCGTGAAACACTTGACGGATCGCCGCGCGACGATGTATGTCTATTCACTCATGAGCATCACCGCGATCACCCTGCGCCGACCGCCTACCGATGCGCCCGTACGATTCGTACCGGGCTTCGTCACCATGTGGTAGACGAAGCTGCGGAGCGAACGACGGGCGCGCCGGAAACGGCGCGCCTTTTCTTTTTCCCGAGAGATGGAGCGATGATCGACATCCGGGCGGCGACAGCCGCCGACGCGAACGCCCTAGCCGGCTTGCGGGCCGCGAGCCTGATCGAGCAGCGGTACTTTCGCGCGCCCGAGCGGGACGCGTTCGTGCGCCGCGCGACCGTCGACTTCGCGCGTCTGTTCGCGGCCGAACGGCTCGTCGCAATGCTCCTCGTCGACGAGTCACGGGCCGTCGGATCGGCGTGCGCGACCTACTTCGAACGCCTCCCGTATCCCGACGGTACGCTCCATGCCGAGCTCTCCGGCGTGTACGTCGAGCCCGGCTATCGCCGTGCAGGCCACGCCTCGCGGCTGGTCGCGGCCGTCGTCGACGCCGTGCGCGGCTCGGCCGCGCGCAAGACGTTCCTGCGGCCCTCGCCCGCGGCACGCTCGTTGTACGCCCGGCTCGGCTTCGTCGAAGATCCGGTCGGCGTGATGAGCCTCGCATGAGCGGCCTGCAGTGGGGCGGGCGGTTCGCGTCGGCGCCGGATGCTGCGCTGCTCGCGTTCGGATCGAGCCTCGCGGACGATCTCGTGCTCGCTGGGTTCGACGTGCAATGCTCGCGCGCGCACGTCGCGGCGCTCGCCCCGGTGCTGTCGGCGGGCGACGCGGCGGCGCTGCGCGGTGCGCTCGACCTAGTCGCGGCCGAGATCGACGACGGCTCGTTCGCGGCCTGGGCGACGACGCACGGTTTCGAAGACGTCCACGGCGCGATCGACGCGCGCGTGCGCGATCATGCGGGCGTCGCGGGCGAACGGCTCCACGCCGGGCGATCGCGCAACGATCAGGTCGCGACGACGCTGCTGCTCTACGCGCGCGATCGCGCCGTGCGCGGCGCTCGCATCACGCTCGACGTCGCGGCGGCGATGGAGGACCGCGCGGAATCGGCGTT
>CALEOJ010000338.1 GCA_937910425.1 uncultured candidate division WPS-2 bacterium | reverse complement strand
GGGCGATGAACCGGTCCCAGAACCCGCCCGGCAGCGTCAGCGCGTGCGCGCCGCCCGCCGCTTCGCGCCGCGCGCGCTTCACCGCGGCGGCGAGCGCGATCGAGAAGAACTCGTCGAAGACGATCCGTTCTTTCGCGCGCGCGGCGGCCTCGAGGTCGTGCGGCGCATGCACCTCGCGCCAGGCTCGTGCCAGCGGCGGGAAGCCGAAGCGTTGTACGAGCGCCGGCGGCAGCGCGTCGGTCTGGTGCGCGATCAGGCGCTCCAGATTCTTGACGATCACCGTGCGGATCGTGCGCGTCGAAAGCTCTTTGGTCGCCGCGTACACCGGGACGATCTCGCCCTCCCACACCTCGTTCTCGCGCAGCGCGCGATGCTGGGCGACGTTGATCTCGGGCAGCAGGCCGGCGCGCGTCACGCGCCCCGCGACGAACAGCCGGTCGCCGGGCGCGATCCGGCCGGCGAGGTACTGGCGGCCGAACCACTTCGCTTCGATCACCCCGGTGTCGTCCTGGAGCGCCGCGGTGATCAGCGTCGCGCGCCGCCCGCGGCGCTCCTTGACGCGCAGCACCCGGCCGACGAGGATCGCCTCGCCTTCGCGCAAGCTGCCGATCGGCATCGGCTCGCGCCAGTCGCGGTACGCGCGCGGGATGTAGGCGAGCAGCTCAGCCGGCGTTTCGACGCCGACCTCGGCGAACTTCGCCGCGGTCTCCGGACCGATGCCGGCTAAGGAGCTTAGTCCGTGGGTTTGGCGCGTCGCGATAGCTCGGCTCCCACCTCGTCGAGCGACACGCCGCGCTCCGCGAGGAGCACGAGTGCGTGGTAGAGCAGGTCGGCGGTTTCCCACACCAGTTCGCCGCGGTCGGCGTTCTTCGCGGCGATCACGACCTCGGTCGCTTCTTCGCCGATCTTCTTCGCGATGCGGTCGACGCCGCCGGCGAACAGTTTCGCGGTGTACGATCCTTCGACCGGTTGCCGCTTCCGCTGCACGATCGTCTGCGCGAGCGCGGCGAGCGCGGTCGCGAACGCCGCTCCGTCCGGCGGCTCGTCGGCACCGTCGAGCGGCAGCGTGGTGGCGAAGCACGACGGGGCGCCGGTGTGGCAGGCCGGTCCGTTGGGGACGACGCGATAGAGCAGCGCGTCGGCGTCGCAGTCGACGGAGACGGAGACGACCCGCTGCATGTTCCCCGACGTGGCGCCCTTGTTCCAGAGCTCGCCGCGCGAACGGCTCCAGAGCCACGTCGAGCGCGTCTCAATCGTCCGCTCGAGCGCTTCCTGGTTGGCGTATGCGAGCGTGAGCACCGCGCCGGTCGTCGCGTCGGCGATCACCACCGGCGCGAGCCCGTTCGCGTCCCACCGCACCTCGGGAAACGCCTTCACACCGGCACCGTTTCGCGCCGCACGACGATGCCGTCGGCCGCCAAGGCGTCCTTCAGATCGCCGATCGAGAGCTCGGCGTAGTGGAACAGCGACGCCGCCAGCGCGGCGTCGGCGTCCGCCTCGCGGAACACCGCCGCGAAGTCGGCGATCGCGCCCGCGCCGCCCGATGCGATCACTGGGAGATTGCACGCATCGCGGATCGCGCGCGTCAGCGCGATGTCGTAGCCGTCGCGGGTTCCGTCGCGGTCGATCGAGGTCACCAGCAGCTCGCCGGCGCCGAGCCGTTCGCACTCGGCCGCCCAGGCGACCGCATCGCGGCCGGTCGCCGTCCGGCCCCCGTCGACGACGACCTCGAACCCCGACGGCACGCCGGGGGCTCGGCGCGCGTCGATCGCGACGACGACGCACTGCGCGCCGAATCGTCGCGAGGCCGCGGCGATCAGTTCCGGATCGCGCACCGCGGCCGAGTTCATGCTCACCTTGTCGCAGCCGGCGCGCAGCAGGTCGTTGACGTCCTCGACACCGCGCACCCCGCCGCCGACGGCGAACGGGATCGTGAGCTCGCGCGCGACGGCGCGGACGACCGCCAGCGTCGCCCGGCGTCCTTCGACCGTGGCGGTGATATCGAGAAAGACGAGCTCGTCCGCCCCCTCCGCTTCGTAGCGGCGGGCGAGTTCGACCGGATCGCCGGCATCGCTCAGTTCGACGAAGCGGACGCCCTTAACGACCCGGCCGTCCTTGATGTCGAGACAGGGAACGATTCGGCGAGCCAACACGACCTGCTACCCTTCGCCGTCCGGCCGCCGTGTTCTTCGATGGCCCGCTACGGGGCCGACATCTCCCCGATCGGGCTGAACGAGGTCTCCGCACTCGGGTCGTCGTGGATGACGCGTAGCGCGATGATCGCCAAGTCGTCCTGAACGCCCCCGCTGTACGCATCGGCCGAGACCACGAGCAAGTCGCACAGGGCCTGCGGGTCGGATGGCGCCTCGCGCAGCAGCGACACGACACGATCCTCGCCGAGCATCTCGCCTTCGGCGTTGCGCGCCTCGCCGAGGCCGTCGGTCGCGAGCAGCACGAGGTCGCCGACGCGCAGCGGCACGATCTGGGTCCCGTACTGCTCGTCCTTGTCGATCCCGACGATCGAGCCGGTCGGCGGCAGCTGCTCGATCAGCGAACCGCGCCGCACGTACGCCGTCCCGTGTCCGGCGCTGGCGTAGCGCAGCGTCTGCGTCTGCGCGTCGAACGCGCCGAGGAACAGCACGACGAAGACCGACGGATCCTCGAACGTGTCGAGGAACAGCCGGTTGAAACGGCCCACCACATCGGCCGGATCGTCGGCGCCGGCGGCGAGCGCGCGGATAGCGTACTGCGCGAACGCGGCGTGCCGGGCGGCCTCGATCCCTTTGCCGCTGGCGTCCGCGATGAGAAACCAGCCGACCTTGGGGTTCGCCCGCCACGCATCGAGCACGTCACCGCCGATGAGCGCCTCGCGCGTCGCCGACGCGTACGCGAAACCCATCTGCGTGCGCGGCGGGCGCTGACCGCCGACGCGCAGCGTCCGTTGCAGCGCGTCGACGAGCTCTTGTCCCTGGGCGAGCCGCGCGATGGCGGTCGCCCGCCCGATCGCATACCAGAGCGCGACGATCGCGAACAGCGTGACGATGCCGGCGCT
Organism: uncultured candidate division WPS-2 bacterium; assembly: GCA_937910425.1. Lineage (GTDB taxonomy): Bacteria > Vulcanimicrobiota > Vulcanimicrobiia > Vulcanimicrobiales > Vulcanimicrobiaceae > Vulcanimicrobium. Next base: position 1,807 of record CALEOJ010000338.1, on the reverse strand, counting down.
AATCGCCACGGTGGCGTTGATGCGCCGGCGCAGACTTCGTTCCACCCCGTCGCTCGCGGCGCTGAGTTCGCCGCGCAGATTCGCCGCGTCCGCACTCATCTGGTCGGTGATGAACTTGCCGTTGGCCTGCTGCGCGTACGCTTCGCGGGAGACCGGTTTCTTGAGCAGCGGCAGCGCGACGTTCTTCTCCCACTCCGCATGGCGCCGCCGCATATCCTCAACGATCGAGACCGCATCCGCGATCGCCGCGTCGAGCAGGCGGTTCTCGAGCGCTTGCGCCTGGCGGTCGAAGGCGGGATTCGGCGGCTTGTCCTCGTCGAGGAAGAGCTCATCACGGGTCGAGACGTAGCCGCGCAGCGACGTCTCTTCCGCCAGCTGGATCCGCAGCAGCGCGTCCAAGTCCGAGCGGGCGTTCGCCAGGCGCACCTGGGCTCCCGACGCGGCGTCGAGCTGGCGGACCCCGATCATGGGCCCGGCGAGGGCGGTGCCGAGGAAGGCGACCACCAGCAGAACGATTGGAGGCGACGCCCAGAATCGAACTGGGGGTGGAGCTTTTGCAGAGCTCTGCCTTACCACTTGGCTACGTCGCCCGGAGCGCTGGAGCGGGTGGCGGGAATCGAACCCGCGCATCAACCTTGGGAAGGTCGCAGGCTGCCATTACATCACACCCGCGCCGGACGGTCGGCACCGTTCCGCACCCCTCGGTGTGAACCCTGGCGTCGTAGCGAACGTTCCTCCTGGGTACGATGAATCGACGGCGCGCCGCCGACGAACCGGAGGACTCATGAAACGCCTGCTCGCCATCGCCCTGAGTATCGGCGTCGCCCTCGCTGGCGGCACCATGCCCGCGGCTGCGCAATCGAACGACAATCAAGTCGAGATGCAGATCGGCCAGCAAGAGTACCAAGCACTGCAGCAAAAGGGCGAAATCATCTCCAGCTCGCCGTACTACGCGATCCTGAATCCGATCGCCCAGCAGATCAAGCGCGTCGTCGATCCGCAGTATTTCCACCCGTTCACGTTCATCCTGGTCCACGAGACCCAGCCGAACGCGTTCGCCGTTCCGGGCGGGAACGTCTACGTGACCGACTCGCTGATGAAGTTCGTCGAGAACCGCGAGGAACTGGCCGGCGTGCTCTGTCACGAGACGTCGCACGACATCCATCATGACGTCCTTCATCTCTACCAAAAGCAGCAGCACACTTCGACCGCGTATACGATCGGCGACATCCTGGCCAACATCGCGACGGGCGGCCGATACAGCCGCGCGATCGACACCGCGGCCAGCCTCGGATTCCAGTTCCAGACGCTGCGCTACTCGCGCGACGTCGAGACCGCCGCCGACTACAAGGGCGCGCAGACCTGCGCCGCAGCGGGATCGAACCCCTGGGGGATGGTCTGGCTCTTCAAGCGCTTCGAGACCCTGAACACGACCGCGATGCCGAACTTCCTCTCCGACCATCCGACGGACGAAGCGCGCATCGCCGCCCTGCAACAGGAGTTCCGCAACGCTCCAGCCACCTTCGGCCGCTTCTCGTCGAACATGGCGTCTGCGACGCCGGTCGGCCGGTCGGCGCGCGCGACGACGGCCAGCACGCCCGCCTACCAAAAGCTGACCAAGAAGCCGAAGGGCATGTTCCCGCCGGGCTCCGGCTACAAGTTCTGACCGGCTGAACGGGGAGGCCTTGCCCGATTCGGGAGGCCTCGCGCCCGAGACCGTAAAAGCCCGGGATTCCTGCGCTTTCCTATTTCTTTCGGAGATATCTCGTGCACCCGCCCCGCCTCGCCGTGCGCGCCTTGGGCGCAG
>CALEOJ010000337.1 GCA_937910425.1 uncultured candidate division WPS-2 bacterium | reverse complement strand
TCGCTGATGGTCTTCAGCTGGGCCAGGCTCCCATCGACGGGCGCGTACGAACCGACGTCCCCCTACCGGGCCGCCGGCCCCGGCGGCTCGTCGTGCTCGGGCCGGGCGACGCCCAGGGCCTTGGCGCGCGTCGCGCGGCTGCTGACCGGATCGGCGCCGCAGCTCTGGCACGACTACTACGGCGTCGCCTACGAGGAGCCGTCCCCGACGCCCTCGCCGGTCGGCACGCCTGCGCCGCCGCACGACGCGATCGCACTCTTGCCGCCGCGGGCGCCCTTCATGCCGGCGATCAGCGATCTGCCGGAATCGCGGCTGGAGCTGAGCGCGGCGAACGGAACGTATGCGACGTCGTTCGTCGACGCCGGCAAGATACCGCAGTGGCGTACGACCGCGCCCGAGCAGATTCAGGCGCTCGTCCGGGAGCTCTCACAGTCGGTCGCTCCCTGCCCCCATCGCAGCCTCCGATCGGAAGAGAGGGCGCCTGCTCGGTAACGGCCCAGGCCGCGTTGACGCTCTCCACGGGAGGTGGTATGCTTCGGAGGTTCCGGCCGGACCGCCGTGGTTCGGCCGCTTTCGTGTGCGTTCCGGAGTACTGAGTGCCGACGATCTCCCAGCTGGTCCGTAAGGGCCGCGAAAAACAGCAGAAGAAGGTGAAGACCCCGGCTTTCCGCGTCGTTTCGACCGGACCCAAGCCGGGCCACCCCGACCTGCCCAACCGGACCTTCGAGGTCGCGGGAAACCCGCAGCGCCGCGGCGTGTGCACTCAAGTGAAGACGATTACTCCGAAGAAGCCGAACTCGGCGCTCCGTAAGGTCGCGCGCGTGCGCTTGACCAACGGCGAAGAGGTCACGGCCTACATCCCGGGGATCGGCCATAACCTCCAAGAGCACTCGGTGGTGTTGATCCGCGGCGGCCGCGTCAAAGATCTCCCCGGCGTGCGCTACCACATCATCCGCGGGACGCTCGACACCTCGGGCGCCGCGAACCGCAAGCAAGGCCGCTCCAAGTACGGCGCCAAGCGCGGCACGAAGAAGAAGTAAGGAATAGCGTTTCTCATGCCGCGTAAGGGCCCCGTCCCCAAACGACCGATTCTGCCCGATCCCAAGTTCGGCTCGAAAGTGCTGGCGCGCTTCATCAATAAGGTGATGCTGCGCGGCAAGAAGTCCGTTGCCGAGTTGATCACCTACGATGCGTTCGAATTGATCGCGACCAAGACCGGCCGCGATCCGATGGATATCTTCACGCAGGCGCTCGGTAACGCGATGCCGCTGGTCGAGGTTCGTCCGCGGCGCGTCGGCGGTGCGACGTACCAGGTGCCGATGGAGGTCCGTCCGGACCGCCGTCAGGCGATGGCGATGCGCTGGCTGATCACGTTCGCACGCTCGCGCCCCGGCAAGTCGATGACCGAGAAGCTCGCGAACGAGCTGATGGACGCTTCCAACAACCAGGGTGCGTCGATCAAGAAGCGCGAGGACACGCACAAGATGGCCGAGGCCAACAAGGCCTTCGCCCACTACCGTTGGTGATCGGCACCCCCTCTTAGCATCATGCCTCTCAAGCGCGAATATCCGCTCGAACGAACCCGCAACATCGGGATCGCTGCTCACATCGACGCCGGCAAGACGACGGCGACGGAGCGGATTCTTTTCTATACCGGCCGCACGCATAAGATCGGCGAGGTCCACGACGGCGCCGCTACCATGGACTGGATGGTTCAGGAGCAGGAGCGCGGGATCACGATCACGTCCGCTGCGACCGCCTGCACCTGGCGCGACACGCGTATCAACATTATCGATACGCCAGGCCACGTGGACTTCACCGTCGAGGTGGAGCGCTCGCTGCGCGTCCTCGACGGCCTGGTCGCGCTCTTCGATTCCGTCGCCGCGGTGCAGCCCCAGTCCGAGACGGTCTGGCGCCAGGCCAACAAGTACGCCGTTCCCCGCGTCATCTTCGTCAACAAGATGGACCGCATCGGCGCGGACTTTTTCAACTGCGTCAAGCAGATTCGCGCGCGTCTCGGCGCGCCGGCGACGCCGATCCAAGTTCCGATCGGCGCCGAGGCCGATTTCGTGGGCATCGTCGACCTCTTCACGATGACCAAGGTCGTCTACACCGACGATCTCGGTTCGATGTCCGACTCCACGCCGGTCACCGAAGCGGACGGCGTGCTGTTCACGACCGCGCAGGAATGGCGCCGGTCGCTGATCGAGGCGATTGCCGAGCAGGACGATGCGCTGCTCGAGATGTTCTTCGACGGTCGGGAGATCCCGGTCGACCGCCTTCACGCAGCGCTGCGCAAGGCCACGATTCAGGGCAAGGTCCTGCCGATGCTCTGCGGCTCGGCGTTCAAGAACAAGGGCATCCAGCCGCTGCTCGACGCCGTCGTCGACTTCCTCCCCTCGCCGCCCGACGCCAAGCCGATCACCGGCAAGGACCCGAACGACGACGATGCCGAGATCACGCGCCAGCCGCGCGACGAGGAGAAGTTCGCCGCGCTCGCGTTCAAGATCGCGACGGATCCGTACGGCAACCTGACGTACTTCCGCGTCTATTCGGGCGTGCTCGAGAAGGGCTCGTACGTCTACAACGCGCGCAGCGGCCGCAAGGAGCGCATCGGGCGCATCTTGCGGATGCATGCCAATCATCGCGAAGACATCGACGCGATCGGCGCGGGCGACATCGCGGCCGCGGTCGGGCTCTCCGACACGCGCACCGGCGACACGCTGTGCGACGAGAAGTATCCGATCCTGCTCGAGAACATCACGTTCCCTGAGCCCGTCATCCATCAAGCGATCGAGCCGAAGACCAAGGGAGATCAGGACAAGCTGGGTATCGCGCTCACACGTCTGGCGCAGGAAGATCCGACGTTCCGGATGCGCACCGACGAGGAGACGCAGCAGACGATCATCGGCGGGATGGGCGAGCTCCACCTGGAGATCATCCTCGATCGCCTCAAGCGGGAGTTCAAGGTCGAGGCGAACGTCGGCAAGCCGCAGGTCGCGTACAAAGAAGCGATCACGAAGAAGGTCGAAAAACAGGGCAAGTTCATCCGGCAGACCGGCGGTAAGGGCCAGTACGGCGACGTCTGGATCCGCCTCGAACCAGGTGAGCCGAACACCGGCTATGTCTTCGTGTGGGCCATCGTCGGCGGCGTGGTCCCCAAAGAGTACCAGAAGCCGGTGGCGGAAGGGATCCGCGAAGCCGCCGAGTCCGGCGTGCTCGCGGGCTACCCCGTCCTCGACTTCAAGGTGACGGCGTTCGACGGTTCGTACCACGACGTCGACTCCAGCGAAATGGCGTTCAAGATCGCCGGCTCGATGGCGTTCAAAGAGGCGAACCGTGCGGCGGGACCGATTCTCCTAGAACCGATCATGGGCGTCGAAGTCACCGCCCCGCGCGACTACATGGGCGCGGTCAACGGTGACCTCATGCGCCGCCGCGGCCAGATTCAGTCTCAGGACGAGGCGATCGGCGGCGCGGTCGTGATCAAGGCGAACATTCCGCTGAGCGAGATGTTCGGATACGCGACCGACCTGCGCAGCGCGACCCAGGGCCGCGCGACCTACACGATGGAATTCGCCCGCTACGAGAAAGCGCCGAAGTCGGTCGAAGAAGAGATCGTCGCCAAGGCGCAAGGCAAGAAACTCGCCACCGCTTAGTCACATAAACCAGCAGCTACAAGGACCAGAAAACAAGGCATCATGGCAAAGGCAAAGTTCGAGCGGTCGAAGCCGCACGTCAACATCGGGACGACCGGACACGTCGACCACGGTAAGACGACGCTTACGGCTGCGATCATCAACTGCCTCGCGACCGAGCACAGCAACATCCAGAGGCGCAACGTCGACGACATCGACAACGCGCCCGAGGAGAAGGAGCGCGGCATCACGATCGCCATCTCGCACCAGGAGTACGAGACGGCCAAGCGTCACTACGCCCACGTCGACTGCCCCGGTCACGCCGACTACATCAAGAACATGATCACCGGCGCGGCGCAGATGGACGG
>CALEOJ010000336.1 GCA_937910425.1 uncultured candidate division WPS-2 bacterium | reverse complement strand
CTCGGGCCGCTGCCGCCGAACGCCGGCGCCGGAAGCGCCCCCTTTCCGTTCGCCGGCGAGGGTGTCCACGTGCGGGCCGTCATCACCGGCGCACAACCGTTCGCACTCGTCGAGGACGCCGGCACGACGCGACTCGTCACGCTCGGCGACGGCGTCGCCGGCGATACCATCGCGGCGATCACGGCAGACGGCGTGCGCCTCGCGCACGGCCGGACGATCGGCGTCGCACCTGCCGCACCCGTGTTCCCAGCCGGCTCCGGAGGACACCCGTAATGAAACGTCTCGCAAGCATCGTGCTCGCTGTCCTCTTGGCCGCGGCGCCCGCCGCCGCGCATGGCGAGCGCTTCACGCTGGACGCGCGCGACGTCGAGCTCGCGGACCTAATCCGCCTGCTCGGCGCACGTTCCGGGCAGAACGTCGTTGCCGACGGATCGGTCAAGCCGCAACGCGTCACGCTGCGCCTCCGCGAAGTAACGTTCGACGAAGCGATGCTGACCGTGACCGGCGCGTACGGGCTGCAGACCCATCGCGACGGGCGGATCGTGCTGGTCGGCGACGCGGCGTCGATGAACCGGCGCTTTCCCGACGATCCGGCGGCGGGCGGCACGCAGACTCAGGTCTTCGCGCTCCGCCACGCGCGGCCGGACGATCTCCTCGCGCCGCTGCAGACCGCACTGCCGCCCGGCACCGTAGTCGTCGCCGACAAGCGTACCGGTCTGGTCGTCGTCACCGGCAGCGCGTCGACGCTCGCACGCGCTCGCCGGCTCGTCGAGACGTTCGACGCACCGGTCTACGCCGCGGCGGGGACGCCGCCGACGGAATCGATCCCGCTTCACAACCTGCGCGCGAGCGAGGCCGTCAAGGCGCTACGATCGGTCGTCCCCGACGGTACGCTTCTCGCCGAGGACCGTCGCAACGCGGTGGTCGTCAGCGGCAACGGCGAGCTGCACGCGACGGTGCGTGCGCTGCTGCACGATCTCGACGCGCCGGGGCGCCAGGTGATGATCGAGGTGCGCGTCGCCGACGTGCAGCCGGTCAACGACACGACGAACGTGGGCGTGCAGTTCGGCGGGGCCAGCTTCGGGTCTGGTGCGCTCGCCCAGTTTCCGTACACGCTGACGAAGAACTCGATCGCGGTCAACGCGCAGATCGACACGCTCGTCCAGCGCGGGCGCGCGTCGATCCTCGCCCAGCCGCGCATCGCGACGCTCAACAATCGCGAGGCTTCGCTGCTGGTGGGCGAGCAGTATCCCGTGGTGACGGTGAACCAGCAGACCGGTTTTCCGAGCGTGCAGACGATCGACGTCGGCGTGCGGCTGCGGCTGACCCCCACCATCGGCGCCGACGGCTCGATCACCACCGACCTCCATCCCGAGTACAGTCAGATCATCGGGTTCAACGCGAACTTCCCGATCGTCGCGAACCGCAAGGTCGACGCGACGCTGCGCGTGCACGACGGCGAGACGATCGTGCTCGGCGGTCTGTTCCAAGACGTCGACTCCGAGACCGTGACGAAGTTCCCGATCCTCGGGGACCTGCCGGTGCTGGGCGGATTCTTCCGAAACCGCCAGACGACCCACAACAAAGACGAAGTCGTCTTCTTCATCACCCCGCACGTGCTGCCGAGCGAGGCGCCGGACTGAGCCTTCGCGGTTGTGGTCGAAATCGGCTCAGGCCGACAACCGGCGCTGAACGGGCTTCAGGCGGCCGATCTCGGCACCGGCCTTGGAGTGGAGCGCGTCCCAAAGGTCGACATTCCGCTGTAGGTTCAGCCAGAACTCGGCCGACGTCCCGAGCACGTGGCCCAGGCGCAGCGCGGTGTCCGGCGTGACGCCACGTCGGCCATTGACGATCTCGCTCAATCGCGCGCGTGTGACATTGATACGCTCCGCCAAGTCCGTAAGCGACACACCGAGCGGCTCCAGAAATTGACGCGACAGTATCTCTCCTGGCGGCGTCGGGCGGCGGTTTTTGGGAAGGCTCATGAGTGACTCCGTGTTGGTGCTAGTGGTAGTCGACGATCTCAACACCGCTCGCACCATCTTTCGTCCAGGTAAAGCAGACCCGATATTGGTCGTTAATGCGCAATGAATGTTGCCCCTTGCGGTCGCCCCTGAGCCGTTCGAGTCGAGCACCCCGGAGGGAAGCCAGGTCGTTCAGCGAGGTGGCCGCGTCGAGCGCGTCGAGCAGATCGGTGGCGGCTCGGTGGAGCTGGGAGGGGAGGGCGCGGCGGGCGTGCTTGCTGTCGATCCCGTCGTAGATGTCCTGCGTTCCCCGGTCGCCGATCTCCACGTGTTTGTTAGTGTATCGCGTACCGATACGCACGTCAAGAGCTTCTTCTTCATCACCCCGCATGTGCTGCCGACCGAAACGCCCGACTAGCGCATGCCGAAGCCGACCAGCGCGGGCGAGGTCCGCACGTAGGCCAGAAACGTCCGCTCGTTCGCGAGGTGATCGCGCGCGGTGGCTTCGACCTGGATCTCACGCAGCTTCTCTTCCATTTACCGGGCCTTCGCAACAGAGCCGTCGTACACTGCGCGCGATGAGCAGCATGGAAGCGGGCGTCGTGGACCTGCGCGGCCGGGTCGTCCTGGTGACGGGGGGCAGCCGGGGGATCGGGGCGGCCAGCGTGCGCGCGCTGCACCGCGCCGGGGCACGGGTCTTCTTCACCTACCGCGAGCGCCAGGCCGAGGCGGAGGCGTTGCGCGGCGGGCTCGGCGAGAACGCCCTGGCCTACCGGCTCGACGTCGCCGACGG
>CALEOJ010000335.1 GCA_937910425.1 uncultured candidate division WPS-2 bacterium | reverse complement strand
GTGGAAACGATCGCCGGCTCGCTCCACCCCCATGCGCTCGAACAGATCGGGGTCGCAGTTGAAGACCTTCACGTCGCCGGCATCCTCGATCTCGAGCCCGACGCCGACGGCCCGGACGAGAGCAGCGGCGGTGCGACTTCCCCGGTGAGGATCTGGCTGACGAGTCGGGAGCGATTGGTCGTCACGGCGAAACCCGTGGGCTGTGCAAATCCGCAAGTCCTTCACGTTCGAGGCGGCCCACGTGCTTCCGAACCATCCCGGCAAGTGCGCGCGCCTGCACGGGCACTCGTACCGCCTCGACGTCGCGCTCGAGGGACCGCTGCACGCCGGCGGCCCGGCGGCCGGGATGGTCGAGGACTTCGACGTCGTCTCGCGGATCGTCAAGGAAGCGGTCGTCAGCCAGCTGGACCATCGCTCGCTCAACGACTTGATCGAGAATCCGACCGCGGAGAACATCGTGGTGTGGGTCTGGCAACGTCTGGCGCATCAGCTCCCTGAGCTTGCAGAGCTTACCTTGTGGGAGACTCGGAAGGCCTGCGTCGTTCTCAAGAAGGGCGATCCTCTGGCTCAGGCCGGGTAAGAGTTGGGAGGCCCCAAGCCACCGACAGGAGCTAACACTCGTATGATCCGCAGACTCTCCACCCTCGCAGCCGTCGCCGCCCTGGCGCTCGTTCCCCTCGCCGCCTCAGCGCAGATCACGCCGGGGACCCAGCTGAGCGGCACGATCGACCAGCAAATCGACTCGAAGTCGGCGGTCGTCGGCCAGCGCTTCACGATGTCGAACGTACACTCGCAGGACAACAACATCAACGGCGCCACCATCTACGGCCATATCGATTCCGTCCAGAGCGCCGGCCAAGGCCGGGCGGCGAAACTCTCGCTCGCCTTCGACAAGCTGCATACGCGTTCGGGCGGCTCGTACGCGCTCGACGGCCGCGCGACGGCCGTTCAGGTGAACACGAAGAGCAACGTCGTGAACGAGGCCGGCGGCGCGGTCGCCGGCATGATCGTCGGCAACATCATCGGCAAGAAGGTCGGCACGAACATGGGCGGTCTGCTCGGTGCGGCCGGCGGCTACATCTATGCCAAGAACGCGAAGCAGAACGTCACCATCCCGGCGAACTCGACCGTCACCGTGCAGGTGCTCCAGGCCCGCCGCCAGGCTACGCGCTAAAAGGCAGAGATTGCTGCAGCTGACCGAGATCTTCTACAGCGTGCAAGGTGAGGGGACGTGGACCGGAACACCCGCCGTCTTCGTCCGCCTCGCCGGCTGTAATCTCAGCTGCTCGTTCTGCGACACGGACTACGCGCTGAAGTTCTTCGGGTCGGTCGCCGACGTCGTCGCCCGCGTGCGCGACGCCGGCGGCTCGTGCCCGATGGTGATCCTCACCGGCGGCGAGCCGCTCGCACAGCGTGAGACGGTGGCGCTGATCGACGCCTTGCGCGCCGACGGCCGGCGGGTCCACATCGAGTCGAACGGGACGCTGCCGACCGAGCTCCCAGGCGACGTCTGGCTGACCGTCTCGCCGAAGGAGCGGCTCGCGCCGGAGATGGCGCGCCGGGCCAACGAGGCAAAGCTGATCGTCGACGGCCGCGTGCCGGAGGAATGGATCGACTGGTTCCCGCAAACCACGCCGCTGTTCTTGCAGCCGGAAGGCAACAAGCCGTCGAACGTCGCGCTCGCGATCGATGCGGCGAAGCGCGATCCGAGCCGCTTGCGGCTCTCGCTGCAGACGCACAAGTTCATCGGCGTGAGGTGATCGGGATGCAGACGGGACGGCAGCTGTTCGACGACTATGGAGCGTATCACCGCGACCGGCGCAACCTGGTGTGCCACGAGATCGGGATCCCGCTGATCGTGCTCGGCATCATCGCGCTGCTGCGGCTCGTCGCATGGCCGGGAAGCTGGCACGTCGACCTCGCGGCCATCGCGCTGCTGGCGACCGCGATCTATTACCTCTGGCTCGGGAGCGCCGTCCGTACAGCGGCGATCGTGGCGATCGTCGGCATGATCGTGCTCTACCTGCTCGCCGGATACGTGACGTGGCCGTTCGCGATCGGCGCCTTCGTCGTCGGCTGGATCTTCCAGTTCGTCGGACACGCCTACGAAGGAAAGTCGCCCGCGTTTCTGACGAACCTGCTGCACCTGCTCGTCGGGCCGCTCTGGGTTGCGAGCCATCTGGTCCCGAAATCAGTATCCTCGTCGTCTGCGCGGTAGCGCAGGAGCTGGCGGCGCTTCCGCCGCGTGACGGCGTCGAGGTCCTCGCGGTCGGCGTCGGCCCGGTCGAGGCCGCACTCGGCACGATGCGCGCGCTGGCGGGCCGGCGCTACGACGCCGTGATCAACGCCGGGATCGCCGGCGGTTTTCGCGATCGCTGCACGGTCGGCGACGCCGTCGTCTGCTCGCGCGAAGACTATGCCGAGCTGGGACTCGAGGACGGAACGGCGTTCCCGCTCCCGGGCGGGCTCGAGCTGGTCCGTCACGTCGAAGCCGATCCAGCGCTGCTGCGCCCGTTCCTGGCCGGTGTCGTGCCGGTGATCGTCGGCCGCGGCGTGACCTCGGCGATCGTCACCAGCACAACCGCGCGCGCGCTCGTCCTGGCGCACCGCTTCCGGCCCGACGTCGAGTCGATGGAGGGTTTCTCCGTGCTGCGCGCCGCGCAACTGGCGGAGGTGCCGGCGATCGAGATTCGCGGCGTGTCGAACCTGGTCGGCCAGCGCGCCTCGAACGAGTGGGACTTTCGCGCGGGCGCCGCGGCGGCGGTTGCAACGACCGACGCATTGCTCGACGTTCTGCTCTCCGTATGACGCTTCGACAGCACGACAGGCCGTACTCGCTCGCGTACTCGCCCTGCCCGAACGACACGTACATCTTCGCCGCGCTGACCAACGGCTTGCTCGACGGTGCGCCCTCGGTGCAGGTCGTGCTCGACGACGTCGAGGCGCTGAACCGCGCCGCACGCGAAGGCCGCTTCGAGCTGACGAAAGTGAGCTACGGAGCGATCCCGTATCTCGGGCACTATCGCATCCTGCGCGCCGGCGGTGCGCTGGGGCGCGGCTGCGGACCGCTGGTCGTCGCCCGGCCCGGCGTCGACGCCAAGGCGCCGTTGCTGACCGATTTCGCCGAGGACGCCACGTTTGCGATCCCGGGCCACTTCACGACGGCGTATGCGCTGCTCCGCCTCGCGCTCGGCCGCGAACCGAAAACGGTCGAGATGCGCTTCGACCGCATCGTCGACGCGGTCGCGAACGAAGAGGTCGCCGCCGGGCTGATCATCCACGAGTCGCGCTTCACCTACCAGAAGGCGGGGCTCGAAGAGGTGATCGACCTCGGCGTCTGGTGGGAGCACGAGACCGGGCACCCGATCCCGCTCGGCGCGATCCTCGTGCGGCGCGACGTACCCGACGAAGACGCGCGCGCGATCGACGAAGCGATCCGCCGCAGCCTGCGCTTCGCGCGCGAGCGAGAGAGCGAGATCATCGAGTACGTCCGCGCCCACGCGTTCGAGATGGACGACGCCGTCATGCGCGCGCACATCGACCTCTACGTCAACGAGCACAGCGACGACATCGGCGACGACGGGATCGCGGCCGTCGAGGATCTCTTCGCCCGCGCCGCGGCGGCAAACCTGATCCCGGCCGACATCCGCCCGGAGTTCGTTTCGGCGTGAAACGCGCGACGTTCGTCGCCGCGACCGCCGCCTCACTGGCGCTGCCGAGCGCCGCGCGTGCGACGCAGCCGGCGATCCGCCCGGTCCCGATGCGCGAGACGCCGGTCGTGCTCGGCGACGACGCGTTCGTGCGCGACGCCTGGCGGGAGCTGCGCGGCCGCACCGTCGGGATCGTCACGAATCCCAGCGGCGTGCTCTCGACCGGCGAGCCGCTCGCCGACGCGGTGCACCGCAACGGTCAGATCGCGGTCAAGGCGCTGTTCGGCCCGGAGCACGGGATCCGGGGCGCCGCGGGCGCCGGCGAGACCGTCGGCTCGTCGAGCGACGAAAAAACGGGGCTTCCCGTCCACAGCCTGTACGGCCCGACGCGTCACCCGACCGCAGCGATGCTCGACGGGATCGACGTGCTGCTGTTCGACATTCAGGACGTCGGCGCGCGCCCGTACACGTACGTCTCGACGATGGCATACGTCATGGGGTCGGCGGCGCAGTACGGCAAGGAAGTGTGGGTGCTCGATCGTCCGAACCCGATCGGGGGCGTGCAGCTCGACGGACCGGTGCTCGATCCGAAGTTCAAGTCGTTCATCGGGCTCTATCCCATCCCCGAGCGCCACGGGATGACGGTCGGCGAGCTCGCGCGGCTGTTCAACGAGCAGTTCGGGATCGGCTGCAAGCTGCGCGTGATCCCGATGCAAGGCTGGAAGCGCGAAATGCTGTGGGCCGATACAGGGCTCAAGTGGGTACCGACGTCGCCGAATATCCCGTACGCGCGCACGACGCTGGTCTACCTCGCGACCGGTCTCGTGGACGAAGGCGGCGTGAACAACGGCGTCGGCACCGACCGTCCGTTCGAGTACGCCGGCGGCTACGGCTTCGAGCCCGGCGCGTTCCGCGACGCGCTCGCCGCGCGCCGCATCCCCGGCGTCGAGTTCGAGGCCGCCGACTGGGTCCCGACCAAGGGCTTCTGGTCCGGCAAGACGCTGCGCGGCGTGTCGATCAACGTGACCGATCCGCATGCGTTTCCCAGCGTGCGCACCGCGATCGAGTTCCTGGCCGCCGCGCGCGCGCAAGGCAGGTACCACGTCCCCGCCGGCCACGAACAGATCATGGACCGCGACTGGGGCACCGACGCCGTCCGCCTCGCGCTGAACGCCGGCACCAGCGCCGACGCGATCATCGCGTCTTGGCAACCGGGATTAGCCGCGTTCAAGTCGCTGCGCGCGAAGTATCTGCTGTACTAGTTCATTCGCCGCGCATGTGGGCGCGTTCGCGGATCAGGCGGAGCTGCCAGACGTGGATGAAGCGCTGGATCTCTTCCTGCGTTCGCTCGTCGATGTCGATGAAAATCACCCCGTGCGCGAACTTTCGGCGGCGCAGGTTGAAGTAGTAGATGACGACCTTCGCGCGCACCGTCATCTCGGCGAACGGCTCCGGCGGCACCATGATCTTTTTGGTGGTCCGCCCGCGCCCGCCGGCCACCGAAACTTCCTTTTCGACGTGGACGCTGTGGATGAGCTCGTTCGGCAGCGTGAAGCGCAGCTCGATCGGCGTCTCCTCCATGAAGTCCTCGTCGCCGATGAGCCGCAGACCGCCGGAGGAGAGATCGCTCGCGACCGCGCCGCGGGCCCCGTCGCGGCCCTCGACGGTGTAGACGACCGGGAACTCGACCGAGGCGCGATAGGTTTGGCGCTGGGTCTCCGTGATCGTCGCCCGCACGAGGGGCCTTCGGGCGGCCGGCTTGCGCCTCGTCCACTTCTTCCAGAAGAACACCGAGCAGGCGGATTCCAGGAACTGTTCCGCCGCCCTTCGTACGGCAGTCTTTCTATGGCCCTCTCCGCCTTCGCGTCGCGGCTTTGGGACGCGCTCGGGCCCGAGGTCGTCCGCAGCGAGCCCGAAGATCTCGCCGTCTACGCCTTTGACGCATACTCGGAGGACCGGCTTCCGTCCGCCGCGATCGTCCCGCGCGACGCGCGCGAGGTGGCGATTGCCGTTCGCATCGCGCGCGACTGCGAGGAGCCGGTCGTGCCGCGCGGCGCCGGGACCGGTCTGTGCGGCGGGGCGGTTCCGACGCGCGGAGGGCTGGTCATTTCGTTCGCGCGGATGAACCGTCTGCTCGAGCTCGACGTCCGCAACCGGCGTGCGCGCGTTCAGCCGGGGCTCATCAACCTCGACCTCTCGACCGCGATCGCCGGTCACGGGATCTTCTACGCACCCGACCCGTCGAGCCAGAAGATCTCGACGATCGGCGGCAACGTCGGGACGAATGCGGGCGGACCGCACTGCCTGAGCTACGGCACCACGACGAACCACGTGCTCGGGATCGAGTACGTCGACGCGGCGGGCAACCTCCACCGCACCTCGATCGACGAGGCGGGCTACGATCTCACCGGCGTCCTGGTCGGCTCGGAGGGAACGCTGGGGATCATCACCGAGGTCGACGTACGCCTGATGAAGCTGCCGGAGGCGGTGAGGGTCTGCGTCGCGGCGTTCGCCGACGTCGAGGCGGCCTCCGAGGCCGTGTCGGCGATCATCGCCGCCGGGATCGTGCCGACCGCGCTCGAGATCATGGACGCGCTGATCACGCACGCGGTCGAAGCGCACTATCATGCGGGCTATCCGGAGAACGCCGGCGCCGTGCTGCTGGTCGAGCTCGCCGGCGCGCAGGACGACGTCGCAGCTGGCGAAGCGGTCCTGGCGAAGCTCGCGCGAGAACACGGCGCGCTCTCATGGCGCGCGGCACGCGACCAGGCCGAGCGCGACCTGCTGTGGGCCGCGCGCAAGGGCGCGGCCGGCGCGATCGGGCGCATCGCGCCGAACTACTACATCCAGGACGCATGCGTGCCGCGCACCCGCCTGCCGCAGGTGATGCACCGCATCGACGCGATCGCCCGCGATCACGCGCTGCCGGTCGGCAACGTCTTTCACGCCGGCGACGGCAACTTGCATCCGCTGCTGATCTTCGACCGCCGCGACAAGCGCCAGGTGCAGGCCGTCGTCGACGCCGGCACGGAGATCCTGCGCACCTGCATCGAGATGGGCGGCACGATCAGCGGCGAGCACGGGATCGGCTACGAAAAGAAAGAGACGCTCTCGCTCGTGTTCTCCACCGACGATCTCGCCGCGATGGGGAAGGTGCGCGACGTGTTCGATCCGCTGCGCGGGTTGAACCCCGACAAGATCTTCCCGTCCGGCGCGATCTGCGGCGAGGTTCGCTCGCCGAGCGCGGCCGTGCCCGTGGCGGCGGGGACGCCCGCGTGATCGCGAAGCGTCCGCGCGCGAAGCGCACGAAGGATCCGGATACCGGCGCGTTCGCGCTGGGCACGCTGCGGCCGGCACGCGTCGTCGAACCGGCCGACGCGCGCGAGCTGGCGGAAACGTTGCGCGCCGCGAGCGACGCCGGCGAAGCCGTCGTGGTGTACGGCGGCGGGACGCTGCAGGGCGCCGCCAACCCGCCCTCGCGCTACGACGTCGCGCTCTCGACGAAGCGGCTC
>CALEOJ010000334.1 GCA_937910425.1 uncultured candidate division WPS-2 bacterium | reverse complement strand
GTCGTGATGCACAAACCGGCCGGCGTGATGACGACGATGCGCGATCCCGAGGGGCGGCGTACCGTCAGCGATCTGGTGCGCGCGGCCGGCGTCACCGCGCGCGTCGTTCCCGTCGGACGGCTCGACTACGATACCAGCGGCGTGCTGCTGCTGACCGACGACGGCGAGGCGGCGAACGTGCTGACGCATCCGCGCTTCGGCGTCGAGAAGACCTACCGCGCCACCCTGCGCGGGCGGCTCGAGCCGACCGCAGTCGAGAAGTTCCTGCGCGGCGTGCGACTCGAGGAAGGTCGCGCGGCACCGGCGCTCGTGCGTGTCGTCGCCGTGCGCCGCGACGTTTCGCTGGTCGACATCACGATCCACGAGGGCCGGAACCGCCAAGTCCGGCGCATGTTCGAAGTCGTCGAGCATCCGGTCGTCGCACTCACCCGGCTGCGCTTCGGTCCGATCTCGCTCGGCGAGCTCGCTCCGGGCGCGGTCCGGCCGGCGACGCCGCGCGAAGTCGCCGCCCTGCACCGGATCGTCAGCGAATCGCGCGAGCAGGTGGCGCCGTGATGGTGCGCGGGATTCGGGGCGCGACGACCGTGGCGCGAGACGAACCGGGCTTGATCCTCGACGCGACCGAGCAACTGCTGCGGGAGATCGTGAAGCGCAACGGCTTCGTTCCGGAGGACGTCGCGTCGGCGCTCTTCACCGTCACCCCGGACCTCGTCTCGGAGTTCCCGGCGGCGGCGGCGCGCCGGATGGGGTGGACGCTCGTGCCGCTGTTGAACTTCACGGAAATCGGGGTACCCGGGAGGCTGGAGCGCTGTATCCGGGTCCTGGTGCACGTCAACACCGACCAGCCGCAGGACCGAATCCAGCACGTCTATTTGGCCGGCGCGACGGTCCTTCGACCCGACTTGACCGGTCGCTGACCCGAGCCCGCAGTCGCGGGCTAGCCCAGCAGGTGTTGAGGCAAGCGTAGCCAATCGCGCTCGGTCGCACGTGGTGCATTTGCGAGGCCGGCCGGGAGCCGCTCGTGCATCGTCTACCCGGAACTGACGGTCCTCGTCCCGCGTTCGTTCCCGTACCCCGGACCGTATCCGGAGCTGCCCTCTCCAAGAGGTACCATGGTCGAGAGAACCCTTCGCCCGCTTGCCGCGCTCGCGCTCGGCGCACTCTGCCTCGCGTTGACTCCGTTGGCGGCGCTCGCCCAGACGAGCCAATACTATACTCCGCCCAAGTTGATCAAGCAGGCGACGCCGACCACACCGATCGCCGGCACGGGATCCGTGACGGTCCAGGTCTTGGTGAATAAGAACGGTTCGATCGGCAACGTGAAGATCCAGAAGTCGACCAACCACGGCGACGACGCCGCGGCGCTCGAGATCGCGAAGAACTCGACCTACAAGCCGGGGTACCGCGACGCCAAGCCGATCGTAGCGTTCTACACGATGGCGCTCAAGTTCAACGGGTCCTCGGTCGTCAACGACACGGGCACCACGTCGAACGAGCTGGTCGCGGCGAACGGCCTGATCCGCGCGAATAAATTCGCCGAAGCGAAGACCGCGCTCCAGTCCTATCTCGCCGCGCATCCCGGCAGCAAGGATGCGGAGGCGCTGCTGGGCGTCGCGGACGCCTACCTGAACGATGCGCAAGGCGCGGCCGCGGCGTTCGACGCCGCCGGAACGATCCCGGAGCAGTTGGGGGTGGTCGCCGACCGGCCGTGTTGCGATGCCGCGGTCGACGCGCTCAAGGCGAAGAACAACGAGCAGGCGATCGCTCTGGCCGACAAAGCGTTGGCGCTCCAGCAGAACGTGAACACGCTGTTCATTCAAGGCACCGCCTACGCAAACGCGCAGAAGTACCCGCAGGCGATCGCCGACCTCGAGAAAGCGAAGGCGCAGGCGACGGCGGGTCACGCCGATGCGGCGACGCTCAACGCGATCGACGCCTCGCTTGCGACCTCGTACATCTTCGGCGGTCACCTCGACCAAGGGCTCGCGGTTGCGAAGGCGCTCAAGCAGCGCGATCCGTCCAACACCCGCATCGACGACACCTTGGCTGCGTACTACAACCAGCAGGCCGTCGCCGCGATGCAGGCCGGCAAGAAGGACGAGGCGGTCGCGGATCTCGAGAACGCGGCGAAGGCGGTCCCCTCGCGCGCGGTCGTCCTGTACGTGCAGGCCGCGAACGTGCTCTCGCAAGGCACGACGGTCGATTGGAAGCGCGTCAAGGCGGAGGCCGACAAGGCGCTCGCCATCGATCCGAACGACGCGCGCGCGAACTACGTCGCCGGGATCGCGCTTGCGAACCAGGCCGACTCCAAAGGCGCGATCCCGTTTCTCCAGAAGGCGAAAGCCAACGCAGGCTCGGATGCGTCCCTCAACGCCGACATCGATACCGCGCTCAAGAAGCTCGGAGCGAAATAGTAGGAATGAACGGCGGGACGGCCAACACCTAGGCCCGCGCCGGGGGCGACGCCCCGCCGTCTTTCGTATTGCCCGGCTCACGCCGGGCTCTCAACCCCCCTCGAAGCCTCGGAGGCGAAACCAGAGCTCGTGGATTTCAGCGGATTTTTCACCATGATCGATCAGGGCGGTCCCGCAATGTGGATCCTCCTCGTGATGTCGGTCGCCGCGGTCGCTATCGTGATCGAACGGCTGCTCTTTTTCGCCAGTCAGCACTCGGATTCGAAGGGCCTGCTGAAGGCGATCGGCCAGAAAATCGCCGCCGACGACCTCGAAGGCGCGATCAAGATCTGCCGCCAGAACAAAGGGATGCTCCCCAAGATCCTGGCGTTCGGCCTTCTGCGCGGCGAGAAGAACCGCGCCGATATCACCGACGCGCTGTCGATCGCGCTGATGGAGAACCTGAACACGCTCGAGCGCAACCTCGGCGTCATCGGTACCATCGCGGTCATCGCACCGTTCGTCGGGTTGTTCGGTACGGTGCTCGGCGTCATGCGCACCTTCAACGATATCGCCCTCAAGGGGAACTCGACCCCGGCCGTCGTCTCGGCGGGTGTCGCCGAAGCGCTGATCACCACGGCGGCCGGCCTGTTCGTGGCCGTCACCGCGGTTGTTTTCTTCAACTACTTCAAGACCCGGATCAAGGCGTACAACCAGGAGATGATCGTCTCGGCCAACCAGCTCGCCGAAATGCTCCACTTCCACAACACCGGCGCCGCGCTCAAGACCGACCTGTACAAGCCGGCCGCGGAAGCGAAGTAGCCCTGAACCTCTCGACCGAAGGGCTCGACTCATGAGCATGGTCTCCGCCCAGCAGGACGATGCGGTGATGTCCGAGATCAACATCACGCCCTTCACGGACGTGCTGCTGGTCCTCCTCATCATCTTCATGATCCTTGCGGCGATCGTGGCGCCGCCGGGTTTCGAGAAACAGTTGCCGGACAAGAACGACAACACGCCGATCCAGCAGCAGAAAAAGACTGACAACATCGAAGTCCTCGTCAACGAAACCGGAGTGATCTACGTCGACGGCAAGCGCTCGGATGTCGCTCACATCTACGCCGATATGAGCGACGTCCGCCGGCGCAAGGGCAACAAACACGTCTCGCTCACCGCAGACGTCAAGGCGCCCTACGGCACGATCATCCGCATTCTGGACGCCGCGAAGATCGTGGGTCTGGAAGACGTCGGCTTCGTCACCTCTTCGTAAGAGAAGGAAACTCCGCTTCGTGGCCGTCTCCACCGGACAAGGCGAAGAAGAAGTGATGTCGACGATCAACATCACGCCCTTCACGGACGTGTTGCTGGTCCTCCTGATCATCTTCATCATCCTCGCCTCGGTCGTCAAAGAGCCTAAGCTCCCCGACGCCAAGAACAAACAAAAGGTCCATCCCTCGCAGATCGTGGTTCTGGTCGACGAGCACAACGACGTGCAGATCGGCTCGAGCGTCGTCAACGAGATGCAGGCGAAGGCTCAATTTCAGCAGCTCGTCAAGAATACGGGCAGCGGGTTGAAGACCGTCATCATCAAGGCGAACCCGAAGGCGAGCTTCGGGACGATCTTGCGCGTCATGGACGCCGCGAAGGCGGCGAACCTGACGACCTTCGGCTTGGCCAACCACGTCGAAGGAACGCCGGAAGGGGCGTCCGGGAGCTAGATGGCGAGCAACAGCGCTCCGAAGCCTCCGGTTCCGGCAGCCGAGCGGGCCAAGAACTTCCTTTTCTACGGGTTTGCGCTCTCGATCGTGCTGCACCTGATCGGCGGGCCCCTCATCAAGATTCACAAGACGCAATCCGAGGAAGACCAGCCGCAGAAGGTGACGGTGGTGCGCGTCCCCACGCCGCCCCCGACCCCGCCGCCGACGCCGACCCCGCACCCCACCCTGCCACCGACCCCGCCGCCGAAGCAGACGCCGCCGCC
>CALEOJ010000333.1 GCA_937910425.1 uncultured candidate division WPS-2 bacterium | reverse complement strand
TCGACGTCCACGTCCACGCTCACGCACCTGACTCCGGCGCGGCGGTGACCGGCGCCGCGCGCCGCTACTTCGGCGAGTCCGGCGTCCCGCTCGCGCTGGACGAGCTCGCGGCGTACTACCGCGAGCGCACGATGGCGTGCGTCCTGTTCACCGTCGACGAGCGCCTCACCGGACGTCCCGTCGTGCCCAACGACGACGTGCTCGCCGCCGCCGCCGCGCATCCCGACGTGCTGATCGCATTCGCGAGCGTCGACCCGACGCGCGGGACCGCCGCGCTCGAGGAGGCGCGGCGGCTGATCGCAGCGGGCGCGCGCGGGTTCAAGCTCCATCCGCCGCTGCAGCAGTTCGAGCCGAACGACCGCCGCATCTACCCGTTCTACGAGCTCGTGCAGGCGGCGCGGCTCCCGGTGATCTTCCACACCGGGCACAGCGGGATTGGGACCGGGATGCGCGGCGGCGGCGGCGTGCGGCTGAAGTACGGTCATCCGATGCTGATCGACGACGTCGCCGTCGACTTCCCCGATCTGCCGATCGTGATGGCGCACCCGTCGTTCCCGTGGCAGGACGAAGCGATCTCGGTCTGCCTGCACAAGGCGCAGGTCTACATCGACCTCTCCGGCTGGTCACCGAAGTACTTCTCGCCCACGCTCGTGCGCTACGCCGACACGCTGCTACGCGAGAAGGTGCTGTTCGGTTCGGACTACCCGATGATCGCGCCCGACCGCTGGCTCAAGGACTTCGCTTCGCTGCCGATCCGCGACGAGGTGCGGCCGCTGATCCTGAAGGAGAACGCCGCGCGGCTGCTGGGGCTGCGCGCGGGCTGACCTCGTCGAGTCCGGCGATCCGGCTCAGCGTCGCGATCAGCCGCTTGCGCTCGAGCGCCGACATCACGCCGAGCACGCGCCGTTCGTGACGGTCGTGCAAGCGGCGCGCGCGCGCGAGCAGCTTGCGGCCCTCGTCGGTCAGGTGCAGTCCGTTCGCGCGGCCGTTCAGCGCGACGCGCCGCAGCAAGCCGCGGCGCTGCAGGCCGTCGAGCAGCGGCACGAAGTTCGCCTTCTGAATTCCGAGCGCCGCGCACGCGCGCGACTGCAGGATCCCGGGGTTGGCGTCGATCACCGTCAGCACGGAGAAATGCGCCGGACGCAGGTCGAGCTCGCCCAGCGTATCGATGAAATCCTGGAACACCTTGAGCTGCGCGCGTCGCAGCGCGTATCCCACGTACTTGGTGAGCGGTCCGAACTCGCCTGCGACCTCGGGATGAAGCGCGTCCACGGCCCGGCTCTTCGCGGCGCGGACGCCTTGACCCCGGCGCGGGCTTCATGGTTATATCCCATAATGAAGCCGGAGCTGCCGCCGTCCTTGGCGTACCGCCGCGACGGCGACGTGGCGATCCTCGAGCTGAATCGCGCGGCGAAACGCAACGCGCTCGACGACGAAACGGTGCTGGGACTCGAGCAGTTCGTCAGCGCGCCGCCGGCCGGCGCCGGCGCGATCGTCTTGTGCGCGGCCGGCGACCACTTCTCGGCCGGGCTCGATCTGACCAACGTCGCGGCGCGCGACCTGCCCGCGTCGATCGCGCACTCGCGGCTATGGCACCGCGCGTTCGAAGCGATCGAGTTCGGCGCGCTCCCGGTCGTCGCCGCGCTGCACGGCGCCACGATCGGCGGCGGTCTCGAGCTCGCCGCCGCGTGTCACGTGCGCGTCGCCGAGCGTTCGGCCTTCTACGCGCTTCCAGAAGGCCAGCGCGGGATCTTCCTCGGCGGCGGCGGATCGGTCCGCCTGCCGCGGCTGATCGGCACGGCGCGCGTGATGGACATGCTGCTCACCGGGCGCGTGTACGACGCCGACGCCGGGCAGACGTTCGGCATCAGCCAGTATCTCGTCGACGACGGTGAAGGCCGCGCGACGGCGCTCGAGCTTGCGCACCGCATCGCTGCCAACGCGCCGATCTCCAACTTCGCGATCATCCAAGCGCTGCAGCGCATCGCGGGCGCTCCGACGTCGATCGGCTACTTCACCGAAGCGCTGGTCGCCGCAGCGGCCGCGAACGACGAAGAGGCCAAGCGCCGCGTGCAGGCGTTTATCGACAAGCGCGCTGCCAAGGTAACCCGCTCGTGAACGTCGCCGGCCACGCCGCGATCGTCACCGGCGGAGCGTCGGGGCTCGGCGCGGCGACGGCGCGAACGCTGCGATCGGAGGTGCCGTTGCGAGCGTACCCCGATCGCGTCACCGGCGATCTCGTGCGCTGGGCGAGCACGACCCCGAGCGCGATCTTCCTCGCCGAACGCCGGGGCGATGCGTGGGCGACGATCGACTTCACCAGCATGTACGAGCGCGTGCGCCGCATCGCCGGCGCGCTGCTCGACGCCGGCGGGTCGCACGGCCGTCCGCTGGCCATCGTCGCGGACAACGGGATCGATCACGCTGCGGTCGCGCTCGCCGCCATGTATGCCGGGATTCCGGTGTCACCGATCTCGACCGGGTACGCGCGGAGCGACGCCGACCCGGCTCGCGTCGCGGCGCTCTTCGCAGTGCTGCGCCCCTTCGCGGCGTTCGTCCCCGACACCGCGATGGCGGCGCGGATCGCTGCGGCGGTCCCGCAGCTGCGGATCGTGCGCGATGCGGCGGCGCTCGACGGCGATCGGTCGGCCGCCGATCGCGCGCACGACGCCGTCGGTCCGGACACGATCGCGAAGATCCTCTTCACCTCGGGATCGACCGGCACGCCGAAGGGCGTGATCACCACGAACCGCATGCTCTGCGCGAATCAGACGATGCTCGAGCAGGTGTGGCCCGAAGCGACGCGTTCCCCGGTGTTGGTCGACTGGGCGCCGTGGAGTCACACCGCCGCCGGCAACAAGACCTTCGGCATGGTGTTGCGCAACGGCGGCACCCTGTACGTGGACGAAGGGAAACCCGCGCCCGGCGCGTTCGACGCGACGCTGCGGAACCTGCGGGAGATCGCGCCGACCTTTTACTTCAACGTCCCGCGCGGGTGGACGCTGCTGTTCGAGGCGCTCGAGCGCGACGAAACGCTCGCGACCCGGTTCTTCTCGCGGGTCCGCATCCTGCTCAACGCCGGCGCGAGCATCCCCGAGACGCTTCGCGGCCGGCTCGCGGTGCTCGCGCAGCGCTATGCCGGCCGCGAGATTCCCGTCGTGTCAGCCTGGGGTGCCACCGAGACGGCGCCGATGGCGACCGCCGTGTGGGGCCCGCGACCGGCCTCGTCCGAGACGATCGGCACGCCCGTTCCCGGCGTCGAGATCAAGCTCGCGCCGGTCGAAGACCGCTACGAGCTGCGGGTGCGCGGACCCAACGTGACACCCGGATACTGGCGCGATCCCGTTTCGACCGCGGCCGCGTTCGACGAGGAAGGCTTCTTCAAGAGCGGCGACGCCGGCGCGCTGCTCGATCCCGGCGACCCGTCGCGCGGGATCGTCTTCGGCGGGCGGTTGAGCGAAAATTTCAAGCTCTCGTCGGGGACGTGGGTCAACGCCGGGCTGCTGCGGCTCGACGTGCTCGACGCCGGTGACGGCACGATCGACGACGTCGTGTTCGCCGGCGCCGACCGCGACGAGGTGACCGCGCTGGTGTTCGTCAGCCGCGCTCTCGCGCGCGACCCCGCGACGGCGGAGCGCGTGCGCGCAGCGTTCGCCCGCCACAACGAGCGCAATCCCGCCGGCTCGACACGCGTCGCGCGCGTGGCGATCGCGGACGAGCCGCCGAACGGCGCGCGCGGCGAGCTCACCGACAAGGGCTCGGTCAACCAGCGGCGCGTGCTGCAAAATCGCACCGAGGACGTGGCTCGGCTCTACGCCGAGCCGCTCGCCGCCGGGATCATCGTACCGTAACGCGCCCGCCGCGCGCCGCGGTCGATCCCTCTAGGCCACCTCGAACAGCGCGGCCGCGCCCTGACCGCCGCCGATGCACATCGTGACGACGACGCGCTTCGCGCCGCGGCGTTTGCCTTCGATCAGTGCGTGGCCGGTCATGCGCGCGCCGCTCATCCCGTACGGATGGCCGATCGAGATCGCGCCGCCGTCGACGTTGTACTTCTCGAGCGGGATACCGAGGCGTTCGCGGCAGTACAGCGCCTGCACCGCGAACGCTTCGTTGAGCTCCCACAGGTCGATATCGTCGATCGTCAGCCCCTGACGCTCGAGCAGACGGGGGATCGCGAACACCGGTCCGATCCCCATCTCATCCGGCTCGAGACCGCTCACCGCCATGCCGCGGAAGAATCCCAGCGGTTCGATGTTGCGCCGCTCGGCGAGCTTCGCGTCCATCACGACGCACGCCGACGCCCCGTCCGAGAGCTGGCTCGCGTTGCCGGCGGTAATGTACTTGCCGGGCCCGCGCACCGGCTGCAGCTTCGCCAGCCCCTCGAGCGTCGTGTCGGCCCGGTTCCCCTCGTCGCGCGCCAGCACGACGTCCTCGTAGGTCACCTCGCTCGTCTCTTTGTTCATCACCGCTTTGCGCGTCGGGAGCGGAACGATCTCCGCGTCGAAGCGACCCGCCTGCTGACCGGCCGCGGTGCGCTGCTGGCTGATCAGCGCGTACTCGTCCTGGCGCTCGCGGCTGACGCCGTAGCGTTCGGCGACGATGTCGGCCGTCTCGATCATCGCCATCCAGAGCTCGGGCTTGTGCTCGGCGAGCCAGTCTTCGCGCAGGTAGCTGCGGTTCGCGTTCGGCTGCACGAGGCTGATCGACTCGAGCCCGCCGGCGACCATCGCCGGGACACCGTCGACGACGACGCGCTGTGCCGCGAACGCGATCGCCTGCAAGCCGGAGCTGCAGAAGCGGTTGATCGTGGTGCCGGCGGTCGTCACCGGCAGGCCCGCGCGGATCGCGGCGAGGCGCGCGATGTTGTGCCCGGTGGCGCCTTCGGGCTCGGCGCAGCCGAGGATGACGTCCTCGATCTCGGCCGGCTCCAGACCGCTGCGGCGCACGGCGTGCTCGATGACGTGTCCCGCCATGGTCGCGCCGTGCGTGTCGTTGAAGGCACCACGAAAGGCTTTTCCGATCGGCGTGCGCGCGGTCGATACGATCGCCGCCTCACGCACGGTTCACCGCCGTGTCATCCTGAGCTTGTCGAAGGACGATCGCCGCCTCACGCATGCGCCGCTACCTTGCCCTCGGCGCGCCACGCAGCGAACGTTCCGCCGTTCTCGGCGAGCTCGCGCAGCAGCGGCGCCGGCGTCCAGTTCGGGCCGTGCACGCGTTCGAACGCGAGCAGGTCGTCCACGATTGCGCGCAATCCGACGCTGTCGGCCCAGCGCAACGGCCCGCCGCGCCAGGCCGGGAAGCCGTAGCCGTAGACCCATACGACGTCGACATCGCCCGGCCGAACGGCGATCCCCTCCGCCAGGATCTTCGCGGCCTCGTTGACCAGCGGATACATGCAGCGCTTGAGGATCTCGTCATCGGAGATCTCACGCCGCTCGATCCCCGCTTCGCGAGCGCAGCGCACGATCAGCTCGTCGACCAGCGGGTCGGGGAGCGGGGTGCGGCTCCCGTTCTCGTAACGGTAGTACCCTGCGCCGGTCTTCTGACCGTAGCGCCCGAGCTCGCACAGCTCGTCGGCGATCTTCGAATAGCGGCCGGCCGGCGGCGCCTTCGCGTGCCGGCCCTTGCGAATCCGCCAGCCGACGTCGAGGCCGGCGAGGTCGCCCATGGCGAACGGCCCCATCGGGAAGCCGAACTCGCGGATCACGCGATCGACCCGTTGCGGCGTCGCACCCTCCTCGAGCAAGAACGCCGCTTCGCGGCCGTACGAGTGCAGCATGCGGTTGCCGATGAAGCCGTCGCAGTTGCCCGCGACGACGCCGACCTTGCGCAGCTGCTTCGCGATCCCCAGCGCGTGTCCGATCGTCTCCGGCGCGCTGCGCGCACCGCGCACGATCTCCAGCAGCTTCATCACGTTCGCCGGGCTGAAGAAATGCATCCCGACCACGTCCTGCGGGCGCGCGGTGACGGCGGCGATCGCGTCGACGTCGAGCGTCGAGGTGTTGGTGGCCAGAATCGTCCCCGGCGACGCGATGCGGTCGAGCGAGCGGAAGACGTCTTGCTTGATCGCCATCTCCTCGAACACGGCCTCGATCACCAGATCGACCCCGGCCGCGGCGTCGAGCGAGGTGGCGAACGCGATCCGCGCGAGCCGCGCATCGTGCTCGTCCTGCGACAACTTTCCTTTCCGCAGCGTCGCGCCGTAGTTGCCCGCGATGATCCCGCGAGCGCGCTCGAGGATCTCCGGCTGCACGTCCACCAGCGTCACGGCGATCCCCGCGTTGGCACACGCCATCGCGATCCCGGTCCCCATCGTTCCGCCGCCGACGACGGTCGCGGTGCGAACGCCGAACGGCGCGGGGACGGTGCCGTCGGCGAGCTTCGCGGCCTCGCGCTCGGCGAAGAACAGATGGATCCGCGCCCGCGATTGCTCCGACGCGACCAGTTCGAGAAAGCGGTCGCGCTCGCGTGCGAGCCCGTCGGCGAACGGCAGCGTCAGCGCGTCGGCGACGCAGGCGATCGCGCGGTGCTCCGCGAGCCCGCCGCGCGCCTC
>CALEOJ010000332.1 GCA_937910425.1 uncultured candidate division WPS-2 bacterium | reverse complement strand
GACCACCGAGATCTACACTCTTTCCCTACACGACGCTCTTCTGATCTCTCCTCTCCCGCGACCTCGACGCCCGCAAGGCGATGCCGCAGATCCGCCCGCAGCGCGCGGACATCCTGCCGGCCGGCATGATCGTCGTCGACGAGGCCTGCCGCATCCTCGGCGTCGACCGATTCACGGTCAGCGAAGCCGACCTGCTCCTCGGCTACCTGACGTCCCCAGCGTTCCGCGCCGTCCCGCTCGCACCGGAACGAACCCGCCTACCGCGAATCGACACGGCGGGATGATGGTGGAATCGGCAGACACAGCAGACTTAAAATTTGCAGCCGGAAACGGCGTCCGGGTTCAAGTCCCGGTCATCCCAATCACGAGCCGAGCGCGGGGGCGCTGAGGCAGGGACCCGAGGGTCCGAAGGAACAAGGGTGTGCTCGTCCCAGACGCCGACGCAGGCATTCTTTAGGAGGTGCTGTCATGCATCGCACGCTCTTCGCTTTTCCGGCAGCAGCGCTGCTCGCTGTTTCCGTCCTCGCCGCGCCGCCGCCGGCGATCGCCGCGGGTGCGCCGAAGGTCGCCGTCTTGGACTTCAGCACGGTTGGCTTGACGTCGACTTGGTATGGGAACTTCCAGCCGGGCGTGGCCCTCTCCGATCTGCTCACCGATCAGATCGTGAACGGCGGCAAGTTCGACGTCCTCGATCGCAAGAACCTCGACGCGACGCTCTCCGAACACAAGCTCAGCGCCAGCGGTGAGGTCGATCCAACGACCGCGATCGCTGCGGGCCGCCTCATCGGCGCACGCTACCTCATCTCCGGAAACATCATCCAACTCGATCAGACGGGAACCAGCGGCGCGGCCGCCGGCGGCCTCATCGGCGGGGTCGCAGGGGGAGTCCTCGGCGGCGTGCGGAGGGATCGCGTCACGCTGAAAGTCGCGGTGAAAGTCGTCGACGCCGTGACCGGCCGCATCGTGCAGTCGTTCGCCGACGAGAAAACCGAGGCAGCTACCTCGATCAGCGGAGCCGGCTTCTCCGGCTACTCCGCCGGCGGGTACTCGAACTCGAACTTCATCAACTCGTCGATGGGTCACCTCATCAACGACGAGGCGATCTTGATCGCGCAGCACCTGGATCCCACCAAATTCATCGCGGGCCCGGCCGCGCCGAGCCTCACCGGACGCGTGATCGACGTCGACGGCAGCAACATCATCCTCAACATCGGATCCTCGAAGGGCGTCACGGTCGGCACATTCTTCGACGTCATCAAGGTCAAGCAGATCAAAGACCCGGACAGCGGGCGAATGCTGACCGCCAACGAGACCGTCGGCAAGATCCAGATCATGAGCGTCAGCGCGGACACCTCGGTCGGGCGCGTCGTCTCCGGCAAGATCGTCGCCGGTCAAACCGTCGTCTCAGAGTGATCTAGGAAAGCGCATCGCTCACCGGGTGGGTGGGCGCTGCGCTGGGTCGGCTGCGGGCGGCTTGACCTGTTGCGCCTGACGTATTATTTTGAATAGGTTGGAGGGTCCCTGGCCCTCACCCAGAAGCTTCGGAGGTTCCCGCAGACCCGGCGAGCCGCCGGGTTTCGTGCGTCCGGAGGTTTCCGTCCTGAAGATCCTCGTCACCGTCAAGCTCGTCCCGGATACGAACGCCGACAAGCGCATCGATCCGACGACCAAGCGCCTCGTCCGCACCGGCGTCGAAACGGTCTTGAACCCGTTCGACGAGTACGCGATCGAAGCAGCGCTGCAACTCAAAGAAACGCTCAACGATGGTTCCACGGTGACCATCGTCTCGATGACCCCGGTGTCCGGCAAGGAGGTCGTGCGCAAGGCGCTTGCGATGGGCGCCGACGACGCGGTGATGATCTCGGACGACGCGCTGGGCGGCAGCGATCTGTGGGGCACCGCCGTTGCGCTCGCCGCCGGGATCAAGGCGCAGAGTCCCGATCTCGTCATCACCGGCACGCAGTCGACCGACGCGATCAGCGGTGATCTCCCCGGGATGCTCGCCGAGAAGCTCGGCTATCCGGGTTTGACGTACGCCCGCAAGATCGACGTCGCCGACGGACGCGTGCGCGTCCAGCGCGAGACGGAGACGGGCTACATGACGATTTCGGCCGCATTGCCGGCGGTCGTCAGCGTCACGAAATCCGCCAACGAGCCGCGTTATCCGTCGCTCAAAGGCATCATGGGGGCCAAGAAAAAGGAGATCAAACAGCTCGCCGCAGCCGATCTCGGCTTGACGGTCGCCGTCGGCACCGACGGCGCGAAGGCGCAGCTCACCGATCTCGCGACGCCGCCGGTGCGTGCGAAGGGGCAGGTCGTGCAAGCGCCCGATCCCGCCGAGGGCGCCAAGATCATCGTGCAATTCCTCAAGGACCGGAAGTTCCTCTGATGCAGAACGTCATCGCGTTCATCGAGCACAAGCACGGCGCGATTCGCCGTTCGTCGCTGGAAGCCGCGACCCAGGCCCGCACGCTCGCCGATCAGCTCGGCGGGAAGGCGCACGCGGTCGTGGTCGGAGACGGCGCGCAGCAGGCGGCGCAAACGCTGAAACGCTACCCGCTCGACCAGATTCACCTCTCCGATGAGGATCGCTTCGTCGACGGCGCGGTCGATGCGGTCGAAGCGGTCGCGAAGGCGACCGGCTCGGCGCTCGTTCTGGTCGGCAACACGATGATCGGACGCGACGTCGGGTCGCGCTTCGCCGCGCGTGTCGACTGCGGTATCAACGCCGACGTCGTCGATTTCAAGACCGAGGGCGGCGAGGTCTCGTGCGTCATGCCCAAGCTGGGCGGTCTGGTCATAACGACGTGCAAGTTGACCGGCTCGCCATTCGGCGTGGCAGCTATCCGGCCGAATGTTTTCGCCGCCAAGGAAACTTCCGGAGCCGGTGAGATCGTTCAGATTCCGTCGAGCGGGAAGGCCTCCACGGTCACCGTGGAGGACGAGGTCGAGGAAGCCGCAGCGGAACTGGGCGTCGAAGAGGCGTCGGTTGTCGTGAGCGGCGGTCGCGGGATGGGCGGTCCGGAACCGTTCACCACGATCCTCAAAGACCTCGCCGACGCGTTCGGCGGCGCGGTGGGTGCATCTCGTGCGGCGGTCGACGCCGGCTGGGTCTCCCACGGTCACCAGGTCGGGCAGACCGGAAAAACGATCAGCCCGCAACTCTACCTCGCGATCGGAATTTCCGGCGCGATCCAACACAAAGTCGGCATGCGGACGTCCGAGACGATCGTCGCGATCAACAAAGACGGTAACGTTCCCATAGCCGAGTTCGCCGATCTCCTCGTTGTCGGAGACGCATTCGCCATCGTTCCGGAGTTGACGAAGCTGGTCCGCGACGCGAAAGCCGTACACGCCTAGAATGATCCGCCGTCTTTTCCCCGTTCTCGCCTTCTCGGCCGCCGCGCTCGTCGCGGCCGCCGGTGTGAGTGTTCATCCGGCCGCTGCGGCGCCGAAAGCGGCGGCGCGGACGCCGACGCCCTCACCCTCGCCCGCCGCCTCGCCGAACGCGACGCCGGAACCGCTCGATCGAGCGATTCCGCGGCTCGAGTCCGCGCTCAAGACCGATCCGACGAACAAGGCGAATCAGACCGAGCTCGCTGCGGACTATCTCCAGATCAACCGTCCGGATTTGGCGCTTCCGCTGACGCAGAAGCTGCTTCAGGGCGGCACGAAGACGGCGCAGGTCTACTACTTCGACGGGCTCGCGCACAACGCGCTCGGCCATCAGAAAGAGTCGCTGGCGGACCTGGAGCAAGCGGCGAACCTCGAGCCGACGAACCCGGGCGTGCTCGGCACGCTGACCGACATGTACATGCGGCTGAAACGGCCGCAGGACGCCGAGCGCGTCGCGAAGCGCGCGGTGACGTTCAACAAGGACGACAAGAACGCGTACCTCGCGTACGGCCAGGTACTGGCGGGCGAAGGGAAGTTCGACGAGGCGCGCCAGCAGCTCGAGGCGGCGCTGAAGCTGGATCCGAAGGACGTCCGTCCGCTCCTGCTCGAGGCGCAGACGTACACGCAGCAGAACGCGATCGCGTTGGCGTCGCAGCTGTACGACCGCGCGATCGCGATCGATCCGACCAGCGTCGACGCGCTGATCGGCAAGGCGAAAATAGCGGCGGCGCAGCACAACGTCAAGGACGCGATCGCGAGCTACGACCAGCTCTTCAAGCTGCAAACCGATCCGACCGACAAGGTCGCCGTGATCGATCAGGAAGCGGTCGTCTACGCCAACGAGAAGATGGACGGTGACGCCGAGGCCGCATTCAAGCGCGCGATCTCGGAGTTCCCGAACGTGCTCTCGGCGCACACCGCCTACGGCGAGTATCTGCAGGTGAAGAAGGACAACGCGGGCGCGGAGCGCGAGTTCATTGCCGGCGCCGGACCAAACCGCGATCAGATCGATGCGATCGCGAAGCTGGGCCAGCTCTACGCCACCCAGAATCAATTCGCGAAGGCGATCGATCAGTTCAAGCGCGTCAGCGAGCTGGCGCCGAACGATCCGCGCTCGCACCTGCTGCTCGGCGCGACGTACTCGGCGAACAGGCAGTTCGACAAGGCCGTGGGCGAGTTCAAAGCATCCTACGGCTTGCAGCACACGCCCGACGCGCTGATGGGTCTCGGCCAAGCCGATCTCCAGACGCGCAACTACGCCGAGTGCGCGCAGGTGTACGACGCGCTGGACAAGGGCGCCCCGGATATCTCGAAGCAGAACCCGTCGATCCTCTACGGGCTCGGCCAGTGCTATCAGGGCGCGAAGCAGCCCGACAAAGCGAAGGCGACGTACCAGAAGCTGCTGGGTTACGTGAAGCCCGGTTCGCAGGCGGCGAGCGAAGTGAAATCGCTGATCGCCGCCATCGACCGCCAGCAAACGCCGGCGCCGAAGAAGACCGCGGCCCCGGCACCCAAGAAGAGCCCGAAGCCGGCGCCGAAAAAGACCCCGCCGCCGAAACCGTAAAGACGATGCTCGTCGCCTACGACGACGGACTCACCGCGCACCTGAGCGGCGTTCCACATCCGGAGCGGCCCGATCGGGTGCGCGTCGTCGCTGCCGAGCTGCAGCGGCGCGGCATGCTCGGCGAACGCGTCGATGCGCGCGTCGCGCGTCCCGACGAGATCGCGCGCGTTCATCCGGCGTCGTACATCGAGCTGGTCCGCCGGACGTGCGACGCGCTCGAACCCGGCTACGTGACCGATCTCCCCACCGGCGATACGCTGGTCGACGCCGGCTCGTACGAAGGCGCCGCCCGCGCCGCCGGCGCGACGTTGGTCGCGCTCGAGGCTGCGGTCGACGGACGCCGCGGTACGTTTGCGCTCGTGCGCCCGCCGGGCCATCACGCCGAGCCCGCGCGCGGGATGGGGTTCTGCGTCTTCAACAACGCGGCGATCGCGGCGCGCACCTACGCGCAGGGCGAAGGGAAACGCGTTCTCGTGCTGGACTTCGACTATCATCACGGCAACGGAACGCAGGCGATGATCGGCGGCGGCGTATCGTACGCCGGAAGCCACGCCGACCCGGCCTATCCCGGAACCGGAGATCCGCGCGACAACCGGGTCGCGTCGGGCGCGGCGCTCGTCAACGTTCCGATCGACGCGCGCGGCATCTCGACCGAAGGTTTTCTCGCGATCCACACGCGCACGCTGCGCGCGCTCGCGGAGCGCATCCGGCCGCGCCTGATCGTGGTGAGCGCCGGCTACGACGTCGTCGCGGGCGATCCCGTCGGCGACCTCGGCGTCGACCCGTCGTTCGCGCGCCAGATGGGACGGCTGATCCGCGAGATCGCCGACACGTACTGCGACGGCCGCGCACTGTTCGTGCTGGAAGGCGGCTACGATCCCGCGACGGTCGCCGAGTGCGTCGCCGATACGATCGCCGGTTTCGAAGAAGCCGTCGAGATCGAGCGCACCGACGTCCACGCGATCCCGCCCGCGCAGCGCGCGCTGGTGCGTGAAGTCGAACAGGCGGCGCTCACCGGGGCGACCTCGTGAACGCTGCGGTCGTGGACTGGCTCGTGCTGGTCCTGCGCGTCGCGATCGGGGGAATCTTCGTGGTGGCCGGCGCGTCCAAGGTCGGGAACGCGTCGCTCTTCGCAGCGCAGATCACGGGGTTCCGGCTGCTACCGGAGGCAGTCGTCGGGCCGCTCGCCGTGATGCTGCCCTATTGGGAGATCTTGCTCGGCGGTCTGCTGATCGTCGGACTGTTCACACGGGTGACTGCGTGGGTCGCCGTGATTCTTCTCGCGCTGTTCGATCTTGCGATCGCCTCCGCGGTCGTGCGCGGGATGACCGTATCGTGCGGCTGCTTCGGCCCGAATGACGCCACGGTCACGACCTGGGCGGAGGTCGCGAGGGACGCGGTCTTTGTAGCGCTCGCGCTCGTCGTCGCCCTGCGCCCCCCGGGGGCGCTCGCCGTCGACCGGCGAATCGGGAACGCATCATGAGCCGCGCCGTATCCTCGAAGTCCTCGTCCACCGACCGCCGCAAGGTTGCGATCTACGCGGTGCTGATCCTTATCGTCGTGGCGATCATCGGCGTCTTGGGCTACTTCAACTCGCTCGGCAGCGTGAAGAAGGCCGCCACGACCGCGCCGGCGGTCTCCAAGCTCAAAGTGGGCGACACCGCTCCCGCGTTTGCTGTCCAGACCAACGCCGGACCATTCGATCTCGCCCAAGTATCGACGCCGGTGCTGCTCGAGGTGTTCGCCACCTGGTGCCCGCACTGCCAGCGCGAGTCGGTCGTCCTGGACGATATCGCAGCGAAGTACCCGGGCAAGCTCGCGATCGTCGCGGTCAGCGGCAGCCCGTACGGGATCGACGGCACGCATCCCGAGTCGCAGCTCGACGTCAACCAGTTCGGCGCGCAGTTCAACGTGCGCTACCCGATCGCGTACGACCCCGACCTCAAGGTCGCCGCGCTCTACCTGAAGGACGGTTTCCCGACGTTCGTGCTCATCGATCCAGCCAAGAAGATCCGCTGGATCGCGAGCGGTGAGAGGCCTGAGGCCGAGATGGTAAAGGCGATCCATACGGTCATCTAACGGGGTTCTCACGACGACTTGCCGGGCGCGCGCGTATTCTGAACAAGAGAACCACGCACGCGTCCGCTGGGACGCAGGAGCTACCGCTTGTCCAGTCTTCGTTTCCTTGCCGCTGCCGTGCTTGCGGCTTCCCTTACCGCCCCGGTCGCCGCGTTCGCGCAGCAGTCGCCAACGGTTCCCGTCGGAGCGGCACCGGCCGCAGCGCCGGGCAAGCCCGGCGCGCATAACGGCCGGCACCACAACGCGTTCCGGAGCGCGCTGCGCGGACTGAACCTGAGTTCCGCTCAGAAGAGCCAGATCGATCAGGTTTTCGCGCAGGCACGCGGCCAAAACCGCAGCGCCGATCCCGCCACGCGCAAAGCGAACCGTGAGAAGCTGCGCGCGCAGGTCGAGGCCATCCTGACCCCGGCGCAGCGCACGCAGCTGCGGGCGGCGCTCCAACAGGCCCGCCGCCAGCATCAGCCGGCCTAACCCACTGGCCCGGCGTCGCGCGCGAGCGCCGAACGAACCGCCGCGACGAGCGCGGGTTCGCGCGTAAGCATCCCCCACTCGACCTGACCGGCGCCTCGCCCCGAGGCGCCGGTCGCGTTTCCCGAGCCGAGCCAAGCGGTGTCTCCGGCGAGCGCGAGCTTCTCGTTCGTGCCGCCTTCGCGTACCCGGACGCCGGAGGCGGCGAGCGCTGCGAGCGCCC
>CALEOJ010000331.1 GCA_937910425.1 uncultured candidate division WPS-2 bacterium | reverse complement strand
AAACGCCGCCATAAAGGCGACGGCGACCAATAATTTCATGATGTCTCCATACCGATGTTCACAGCAACGTTTTTTCTTCGGATGCGCGCAATAGGATCGCTAGTTCAGGTCTTACCCGGGATTCCCCATATGACCCTCCTATTCGAGAGTCGAAGCCTGATGATTACGGCGGTTTTCGGGGGCCTCGGCAAGCCGGACTGAAGCACCACACGGCGGTCGAAATCGGGTCGGATAACGCCATCCGGAGTTTCACCCGCCGGGTTCGTCACTCTGGCCGCGTGTCATCAGTGCGAATCACCTGATAATTATAGCAAATCTACAACGAGTCCGCGCCGAAATCGCATGTTCATCCGGCGAATCCGGGTTTAGTGAACTTAGGCGGCGTCGTCGATGATTTCCGATGGGCGGTTGATGAACGACGCGGCAGGAAGTCGTCCAACTCTTGGTTTGCCGTTAACGAATCGTGCCGGATGCGCGGCGTACGCCGTATCCAGGATGAGTTGTCGTCGTTTCAGTCGGCCCTCTGCCTGACCATGATGGACGTCAGCCGGCGTCAGGAGCGCGAACGAACTATGACGATGCTGCGTGTTGTACCATTTGAAGAAGACCCGGCAGAAAGCCCGCGCCTCGGCGAGATTCGCGAAAGTCGCCGGAAACTCCGGCTGATACTTGACCGTTTTGAAGAGCGACTCGATGTGCGGGTTGTCGTCGGAAACGTGCGGGCGCGAATGGCTCTTGGTCACGCCCAGATCCGCAAGCATGAACGCGACGGGTTTGGAGGTCATCGAGCTGCCCCGATCGGAATGCACGGTGAGTTTGCTCGGGTCCATGCCTTCGACGTTTATCCGGATACGGAGATCGTCGACTCCGACGCCGCTGCGAGCGGCTTACTCGATGTCGCGCGCCGCCAGGGCGCCGACGCGATCGTCGTCGGAACGCACGGCCGGCGGCATCTCGATCGCGTTTTGCTTGGAAGCACGGCTGAGAGTGTCGTGCGGCGCAGCGACGTGCCGGTCATCGTCGTCCCTGGTCGCGCGCAGTTCGTGCCGGGTAAGCGCGGCCGGAGCCGCGTCGGGATAGAGCCGGGGCGTCAAGGGAGCATACTCTGAGTACGCGATATGC
Organism: uncultured candidate division WPS-2 bacterium; assembly: GCA_937910425.1. Classification (GTDB taxonomy): domain Bacteria; phylum Vulcanimicrobiota; class Vulcanimicrobiia; order Vulcanimicrobiales; family Vulcanimicrobiaceae; genus Vulcanimicrobium. Next base: position 3,024 of record CALEOJ010000331.1, on the reverse strand, counting down.
TACGGGAGCAACCAAAACGCATAGTGGCGTACGAAGCGCGCGCTACTGAGATGGTCTTCGCACGACGCCGACGGTGCGATCGTTTCCCACTTCCTACGGTGGCTCGTTACTGGCAGCCGGAAGGGCGGTAGTCGTAGCCTTTGCGATCATGAGCGTTCGGAGCGAGCCGTTTGCTGATGTGCAGCGGCCTGTGCGAGCGCAGCGTCGCGTCAAGGATGGTATACGAGTTCTCGTGGAGCCGGACGGGATCGAGCACGAAACTCTCCACCCCGGTCTCTTCGAAGAATGCGAAGACTCGCATCAAGAGGTGCTCCAGCATCCTGCGCATCTTTTCGCTCGGCGGTTGATGGTGATAACCTTGGAAGCCGGCGACCAGCGTCTCCGCGCCGTCGGGGTCGAGCGGAACCATGCGCTCCACGCTGTGGGCGTGGTTGCGCAACACAACGATCTTACCAAGCGACGCGTCCGTCCGACCTTCGATCGCGATGTCGGTTCCGTGCTCGGTCGACGCCTCCGCCAAAATCCCTTCACCCGCCGACCCCACCTGTGGCATCAGCTCACGATATACTCGTCGGATCGCCTTGTGGTCGGTGAGCGGCTCTTCGACGAGCAAGCCCGCCGTCCGACCGCCGTCACCGCGGCCGATCGCGCGCAGGAGAATGGGGACGGCGCGCTCGTCCCTTGCGTCGCGACGGGCGGCGAAGGCGATGGCGTCCTCCGCCGAATCGACGTACCGGGCGCGGGCGACGTGCATGCCGCTCCGCGTGAGGGCAGTGAAGCCATCGATCTTGTCCAGAATCATGATCGTGACGAGCATGCTCCTCGCGCGTGAAGAACAGGTGAAGAGGCTTCGTACGTTCTTCCGCCAGGCACGCGAGGCTCGCGGCACGGGAACGGCAGCCGCTCCTGCCGGGATCCCTCGTCTCGCGGCATTCACGACGGATTCTCACCGTGCGTCATCCTCGCGCTTCCCCGTGGCGGCGTTCCGATTGGGTACGAGGTCGCGGTCGCCATCGGCGCACCGCTCGACGTGTTCACCGTGCGCAAGCTCGGCGTCCCCGAACACGAGGAGCTCGCGATGGGCGCCATCGGCAGCGGCGGTGCCTACGTGCTGAATTACGACGTGATCGACGCGCTGCACATCTCGCGCGAAGATGTCGTCGACGTCGCGGAACGGGAGCGCCGGGAGCTCAAACGCCGCGAGCATCTCTATCGCGACTTCAACGAGTCCCGCGCGCGCCGCAGTCGCTTGCGGAAAACAAATGTCAACTGCAGCATGAGCGGAAGCGGTGACTGCCGGAACAACGCTGTCGTGGAAAGCTTCAACGGAACCATCAAGCGCGAGCTCATCAACTGGAATCGGTGGGAGACTCGTAGCGCGGCCACGATGGCGATCGCAGAGTATATCGAAGGATGGTACAATCTGCGACGACGGCATTCCGAAGCTCGGGTTCGTTCAGCCCCGTGCAGTATGAGCTGCGAGGCATAGTCGGTTACTCACTCGTCCACTAAACCGGGGCAACTTCAGACCGCCAGATCGAGTCGATTAGCCGTCCACCGAACCGGGTCAACATCAGTCGGTCACGCCGCGGGGTCGCCCAACGCCGCGACCGCCGCTTTGACCTCGGCCGCGATGTGCGCTGCCGCGTCCTCGCTCGCGCGCCACGCCTCCCAACGCTCGGGACTGATCGGCGAGCCGAAGCGCACGACGACCCGATGCGGCTGCGGAAACCGCCGGTGCGGCGGCCACGCAGCGAAGGTGCCCGCGATGCGAACCGGGATGATCGGAACCGGGGTTCGCAGCACGAGCGCGCCGATGCCCGGCAGGAAGGGACGCAGCAGCCCGTCGGTGGTTCGCCATCCCTCCGGAAACCATACCAAGATACGCCCGCGCTGCAGCGCCTGGGCGCTTAACGCAAGGCCGGAACGCGCGCCGCGCACCGGGTCGATCGGTAAGACGCGCGCCAACCGGCTGAACAGCCGGCGCCCGGCGCCTGCGAACATGACGTCGACGGCACCGGCCCAGACGACCTGATCGAGGATCGGCCACGGCAGCGCGGCTGCCAGCGCCGGAGGATCGAGATAGCTCGCGTGGTTGGGGCACAGCACGTACGGGCCGCGCCGCGGGAGATGCTCCATCCCCTCGGCCTGCACCCGAAAGACGAGACGCATCAGCGAGCGAGTCAACGCCTGGCCGAGGGACCACACGGCACGTTCCCACCGCCCCGCGTTCTCGAGCCCATCTGGCGCGCGGATGCCGGCCGCAGACTCCGGCGCGGCGGCCTGCGCCGCGAGGATCAGATCCCGCACGGTCGCGACCCGTTCGAGCGCGGCCTCGTCGAGCTTGATCCCCAGGACCCGCTCGAGATCCACGGTCAGCGCGATCCACCCGAGCGAATCGACGCCTAGGTCGAGCTGCGGACTCATCTCGAGCGAAAGGGGCATCTGCGGAAAGCGCGTCCCCAGCCACGTCCATATCCGGCCGGCGTCCGGATCCGCGAGCAGCGAACGATCGGCGGCCGACAGCTCGCTCGCCGGCGCGGCTCGGTTCTCTTCTCGTCCGCGTGCGGTCCGATACAGCGACGGGAGCAGGTGGCGCTGGAGCTTGCCGATCGGCGTGCGCGGCAGCGGCTGGTCGACGACCGCGAAACCGGCGAGCTGCATATATCGGGGCAGGTCGTTGCCGCGCTCCCGCAGCGCGATGCGGATCTCGTGCTCGCCGGCGCTCGGCGCGCGCGCGGCGGGCACCACGAGCGCGACCAACTTGCCGGCGTCGACCAGGACGGCGATCTCGCCGATGACCGGGTTCGTTGCGTACGACGCTTCCAGCGCTTCCGGATCGAGCTTCTCGCCGCCGGGCAGCACCAGCGTCTCGCTCGCCCGCCCGTGGACGTAGAGATAGCCGTCCGGGTCGAGCCGGCCGCGGTCGCCGGTGCGAAACCAGCCGCCGGCGCGAAAGGCGGCCGCCGTCGCGGCGGCGTCGCCGCGGTACCCCGCGAACACGTTCGGTCCGCGCACCTCGAT
>CALEOJ010000330.1 GCA_937910425.1 uncultured candidate division WPS-2 bacterium | reverse complement strand
AGGAACTCGCCGAAACGGCTCTGCGCGACGAGCGCGTCGTCGTGCGTCAGCTGGCCTTCGGCGTACGCGCGGGCGGAGAGCGGGAAGACCGGCGTCCCGGGCGCGTGCTTCGCGGTTTGCGCGACGATGCGCTGCGCCGCGGCTTGCCACGCCTCACCGTGTCCGGACGGATCGCGCATGCGCCACAGATCGATCTTGGTCTGGACGATGAACACCGACTCGATGTAGCGGCGGATGATCCCCAGAAACGATGCGTCGCCCTCGGTGAACGGCTGCTGCGTGTCGATCAGGTAGAGCACGGCGTCCGCACCCGGGAGATACGAGAGCGTCGCGCGCCGGTGCGCCGGGTTGATCGAGGCGAGCCCCGGTGTGTCGGCGACGACGAAGCCGCCTTTCAAGAACGCGGAGTCGACGGCGACGCGTACGAGCACCGGCGCATCAGAATCGTCCGCGTCGGTCGCGTCGTGCAGCTTGCCCTCTTCCCCGACCGCGACGAACCGCGTCAGCCGCCCGAGCGGGACGCGTTCCTCGCGCCCGCTCGCGTACACCGCCGTCGCCGACTCGTCGCGTGCGTAGGACAGCTCGGTGATCGTTGCGGTCGAGGGGTTGATGTCGGTCGCGAGCAGGCCGGCGATGCGCTTTCCGCCGGTACGATCCTCGAACTCGACCTTTTCGAGCAGCGCGTTGAGCAGGAACGACTTGCCGCTCGAGAACTCGCCGACGACGGCCAGCACGAAGCGTCCGTCGCGCAGGCGCGCGACGGTGCGCGCAAGCGCCTCCGCGTCCTCGGCGGAATCGTGCCAGCGCTCGCCTTCGGCGTCGACCAGCTCGCGCAACTCGTCGAGTAGCGCCGCAATATCGTCGCGGGCACCACGGTACCGCTCTAGGGGATCGTACACGGTGCGAGGTTTAGCCGCGGATGACGGCGAGGGCCTCGTCGCGGTGCTGCTCCATCAAGGGGCGCGTGTCGCCTTCCACGTTCAGCCGCAGCACCGGCTCGGTGTTCGACTTGCGAACGTTCAGCCACCAGTCGGGGTATTCGATCGTCACTCCGTCGAGGTGGTCGATCTGCGCGTCCTTGAAGTGTTGTTCCAGCGAGCGCATCTCCCGGTCGGCGTCGGCGACCGGCAAGTTGATCTCGCCGGAGCGGAAGCGCGTGTTGTACGGCGCGATCGCCTCGGTGATCGACCCGTCGATCTCGCTGAAGAGGTCGAGGCACTGCAGCAGCGCGATCATGCCGGAGTCGGCGAACCAATTTTCGCGGAAATAGAAATGGCCGCTGTGCTCGCCGCCGAACGGAATGTTCTCTGCGCGCATCTGCGGCTTGATCAGCGAGTGCCCCACCTGCGAGCGGACCGGGATCCCGCCGTGGGCGAGGACCGCTTCGGGGACGCTGCGCGAACAGATCAGGTTGTAGAGGATCTTCGAGCCCGGATACTTCTTGAGGGTGGCGACACCGACCGCCGCGGTCACGATGCTGCCGTCCGGGAAGCCGCCCTTCTCGTCGACCAGGAACATCCGGTCGGCGTCGCCGTCGAAGGCCGCACCGAGATCGCACCCGTTGTCGAGCACGGCTTTGCGCAGGTCGAGCTTGTTCTCGTCCTCGATCGGCGAGGCCGGATGATTCGGGAACGTTCCGTCGAGCTCGAAGAAGAGCGGGATCACTTCGATCTGCGGGAGGTACTTGAAGACGTACGGGACGGTGAGCCCGGCCATCCCGTTGCCGGCGTCGATCGCGATCTTATACGGCTTGATCTTCGCCGGGTCGCGCACGAACGAGACGCAGTGCCTGCCGAAGTCGTCGAGGACCTCGCGTGCGCCGACGCTGCCCTTGCGCGGCGACTCGGTGAAGGCGCCGGAGACGGCGAGGTCGCGCACCGCGCCGAGCCCGGTGTCGAGGGAGATCGCCTGGGCTTCCTCGCGGCAGAACTTGAGCCCGTTGTACTGCGCCGGGTTGTGCGAGGCCGTGATCATCACGCCGCCGTCGAAGCCGTAGTGCCCGACCGCGAAATAGAGCGCGTCGGTCGAGATCATGCCGATGTGCGTCACGTCGGCGCCCGCATCGGTCGCGCCGCGGGTGAGCGCTTCGAGCAGGTCGGTTCCGGACGGGCGCATGTCGCGCCCGATGCAGATGTTGGTGCGACCGAGTGCCTGCACGAACGCGCGGCCGATCAGGTAGGCGACCTCGGGGGTGAGCTGGGTTCCGACGATCCCGCGGACGTCGTAGCTCTTGAAGATCGACGTATCGAATGCGTTGGGCATGACCGGGCGGCTTTCGGAAGTCAAAACGGTGGGACCTAGCGGCCGTTGCGCGCGCGCTTGCGGCCCAGCGCGCGCAGAACCGCGGCGCGGATCGACGCGACGCCCATCCCGTATTCCTCGGTGAGCTCCTGCGGCGTCCCGGACTGTCCGAAGCGGTCGTGCATGCCGATGAACTCGATCGGTGCGGGATGTTGCGCGGCGAGGATCTCGGCGACGCGGGAGCCCATCCCGCCTTGGACCTGGTGTTCTTCGACGGTCACCACCGCGCCGCAATCGCGCGCTGCCGCCACGATCGCCGGCTCGTCCATCGGCTTGATCGTGTGGTTGTTCACGACCCGGCACTCGATGCCGTCCTTGGCGAGCTCGTCGGCAGCGACCAGCGCGTTGTAGACGAGGATGCCGCAGGCGACGATCGCGACGTCCCCGCCTTCGCGGAACGTCTGCGCCACGCCCAGCTCGAACGGCGTCTCCTCGGTCGTGACGACCGCCGACTCGGCGCGCGCGAAGCGCAGGTACGCGGGGCCCCACCGCGCGGCGACGGCGAGCGTCGCTTTCTTCGTCTGCACCGAATCACACGGCACCACGACCGTCATCTTCGGGATCACTCGCATGATCGCGACGTCCTCGACCGCTTGATGCGTCGCGCCATCGGGGCCGACGGAGACGCCCGCGTGGGCCCCGGCGATCTTCACGTTCGTCTGGTTGAGCGCCATCGTGGTGCGGACTTGCTCCCACGAGCGGCCGGGATTGAACATCGCGTAGCTCGCGATGAACGGCACCTTTCCGGTCGCGGCGAGGCCGGCCGCCATCGCGACCAGCATCTGCTCGGCGACACCGATCTCGATGTAGCGCTTGGGGAACGCCTTCTTGAAGCCTTCCATCCGCGTCGACTCGGAGAGGTCGGCGCAGATCGCGATCACGTGCTCGTCGCGCCGCCCGGCCTCGATCAAGCCTTCGCCGAACCCGTTGCGGGTCGGTACCTGCTTTATCGCGCCCAGGTCAGCGTAGTCGACGAGATGCATCGCCGCGCTCGCGGCGTTGGCGCTGGTCGTGCTCGCCATCAGCGTCCGGCTCCGATCAGCTCGCGCGCTTCGCTCAGCTCGCGCAGCGCCTGCTCGGCTTCATCCTTCTTCGGCGGCTTGCCGTGCCACAGGTAGTCGCCTTCCATGAACGAGACGCCCTTGCCCATCACGGTGTGCGCGATGACGACCTGCGGCTTCCCTTTGACCTGCTTCGCCTTCTCGACGGCGTCGACGAACGCGGCGATGTCGTGACCGTCGCACTCGAACACTTCCCAGTTGAAGGCGCGGTACTTGTCGGCGAAAGGTTCGAGCGGCATCACGTCCTCGGTGCTGCCGTCGATCTGGATCACGTTGCGATCGACGATGCAGGTGAGGTTGTCGAGCTTGAACTTGCCGGCGGTCATCATCGCTTCCCAGTGCAGCCCGCACTGGTGCTCGCCGTCCGAGGTCACGACGTAGACGCGCCAGTCTGCGCCGTCCATCTTCGCCCCCAGCGCCATCCCCGTGCCCTGGGCGAGGCCTTCGCCGAGCGGCCCCGAGGTCGTCTCCAGCCCCGGCAGGCTCACCCGCTCCGGGTGGCCCTGCAGCCGCGTGCCGAAGCGGCGCAGCGTGAGCAGCTCTTCGACCGGGAAGTAGCCGGCGCACGCCATCGCGGCGTAGCGAACCGGCGCGATGTGCCCGCACGAGAGCAGCAGCCGGTCGCGATCAGGTCGGTCCGGGTTCGTCGGATCGTGCCGCATCAAGTGGAAATAGAGCGCGGTGAAGATGTCGGCCATGTCGAGCGAGCCGCCCGGATGCCCCGAGCCTGCGGCGAGCAGCGAACGGATGATGCCTTGGCGCACGTCATTCGCGTGCAGCTGCAGATCGCGCAGCGCTTCGGGCGAGAGAGAATCCATACCAGCCGAATATCCCCCCGCACTCCCCGAGTCCTCACAGGGAGGCCCTTGCTTGCATGATCGCGGCCCAGGCCGGGCACCCGCTCCGACGTGCGGGCTGCCGAAGCCGGGTTCTCCCTGATCGAGGTCCTGATCGCCACGGCGCTCTTCGGCGTCATGGCGCTCGGCGCGTTCGAGGCGGTCCGCCAGCTCGCCGCTCAGAGCCGCCAGCTCACGGCGCGGCACCTCGGGTACGCTGCGCTCGAACGGCTCACCGCGCAGCTGCGCGCCGAGGCCCGGACCGCGACCGCGATCTGGACGGGCTCGCCGAGCGCCGGCGCGGCGCACGACGACTGCGTGCAGGTCGATTTCTTCACTGCCGATGCCGCGGGGCCGGCGTTCTGGAGCTATCGGAACTTTCCCAACCACACCCCGGCCGATGCGATTCCGCCCGACGCGCTCGTGCGGCTCGCCGCCCATGCGCCGCTCGCGCCGTGCGACGCTTCGC